>JBDTNI010000055.1:0-8915 GCA_039933815.1 Betaproteobacteria bacterium | reverse complement strand
TGACCCGCCCGCACGGCCCATAGCGGTTCGATGTCCGCAGACACCTCCGTCGAGCCCGACGGCTCGAACGACGCCGCAGCGTCCATCGAAGCCGCGGCGGCGGGCGGCATCGACCCTGCCGGCCGTGCCTTCCCGAGCGCCACAAACGCTGCGGCTGCACCGTCGGCGATCGCCGCGTCGACGTCTCGCATTCCACGGACCCCGCCCGCTGCGACGATGGGCAGCGGTGACGCGTCCGGCAGGAAGCTGGCGCTCGCCGCGTCATAGCGAAGCGATCCACGCGCCTGCGAGAACAGGTGCACCGAGGGACTGTAGCCACCCGATACCGCGACGACGTCGCAGTCGAGTCTCGTCGAGGCACCCCCGTCGCGATCGCCGACATCGACGGCTGTCACGCGCAGCCGGCCGTGCGCCCGCCGAATGACCGAGCGCGGCAGCACGCGTATGCCGTCCGCCATTGCGACCGCCGCCGAGCCGCCGCCGCGCGGGGACGCGCGCGGGTCGACGATCGCGGCGATCTCGACCCCGCTCTCGCGCAGCGACCGCGCGACGCCGTACGCGACATCGTTGTTCGCGAAAACCGCAGCGCGGGAACCGACGCGCACGCCGTAGCCGTCCGCATACGTACGCACGGCGCCTGCCAGCATCGTTCCGGGCAGATCGTTGTTCGCGTACGCGATCCCGCGCTCGATGACGCCCGTCGCGAGCACGACGGCGCGGGCGCGGATCAACCATAGCCGCTCGCGGGGCCTGTCGGCCGGCGGTTGCGCAACGTGCTCGGTCACGCGTTCCACCGCCGCCACGAGGCTGCCGTCGTAATAGCCGAACGCCGTGGTGCGCGTGAGCAGCGTGACATCGGGCTCGCCTGACAGTTCGGCCGTTGCTTCAACGACGAAGCGTTGCGCAGCGTCGGCGTGGTCCGGTGTCACGCGTACGAGGGCCGAGGCGAAACGTGCCGCCTGCTGGCAGACGATCACCCGTGCGCCCCCGCGTGCGGCAGACCGTGCGGCCGACAGACCCGCAAAGCCGCCCCCGATCACCAGCACGTCGCAATGCGCGTATCGATGCTCGTAGTGATCGGGGTCGGGTTCGGCGGGCGCGCGTCCCATCCCCGCCGCACGACGGATGAAATGCTCGTAGCGCAGCCACCACGCGGGTGTCGGTGGCCACATGAACGTCTTGTAATAGAACCCGGCCGGCAGCAATGGCGACAGAGCGTTCGCGACGGCGCCGACGTCGAAGCGTACCGAAGGCCAGCAGTTCTGGCTCGTCGCGACGAGTCCGTCGTAGAGCTCTACCGTGGTGGCGCGTGCGTTGGGTTCGGTACGCGCGCCCTTGCCGAGCTGAACGAGCGCGTTGGGCTCCTCGACCCCCGCGGTATAGATGCCGCGAGGCCGGTGATACTTGAAGCTCCGGCCGACAAGGTGCACGCCGTTCGCGAGCAGCGCCGACGCGAGCGTGTCGCCGGCGTAGCCTTCGAGGCCCACACCGTCGTAGTCGAACGCGAGCGGATTCGAACGGTCGACGGTCCCGCGCCCGTCGATGCGCCATCGCTGCGTCACGCTGTCCGCCCACTGTCGTCGCCGCGAGAAGCCGGCGCGTCCACCTCCGCCTCCGCGGCTCCCGCATCGGCGTGGGCGGCACCGCTGCCCAGGATGTCGTGGGTGCGCGTATCTCGACACACGCGAAACCATGAACGGCAACCGGCGCCGTGATACCACAGCTCGTCATGCGCGCCGCAGCGGTTATCGCGAAAATAGACGTAGTCCGCCCACGCCGCCTCCGACGCATCCGGCGCTGGCCGGTGCACGTTCGCGTCGCCGCCGTAGGTGAACTCGATCTGGCTGCGCGGCCCGCACCACGGGCAGGGGATCAGCAACACGGCGGTCCTCCTCGGGGAAACGGACAAGCCTCTCCGCCCGGCGGTCGCGGACCGCGGATCCCGCCATGACGGCCACGATGCACTGTCAATGCGCCCACGGGTAGGGGCCGGCGCCTTTCTCGTCGATGACGCGGCCTTCGGCGAAGCGTTCGAGCGTGAACGGAGCGTTGAGCGGATGAGGCGCGTCGTTGGCGATCGTCCACGCGTGTGTCCACCCCGACGCCGGCGTCGCCTTGAAGCCGCCGTAGCACCATCCGCCGGTCATGTAGAGCCCGCTGACGGGCAGCTTGCCGATGATCGGGCTGCCGTCCATCGTCATGTCCATGATGCCGCCCCATGTGCGCATCAGGCGCAAGCGACCGAAACTCGGAAAGAGCGCCGTGCAGGCGGCGACGACTTCCTCGATCTTGGGCAGGTTGCCGCGCTGCGCGTACGAGTTGTAGAAATCGAGGTCGCCACCCATGACGAGTTCGCCCTTGTCCGACTGGCTGATGTAGAAGTGCACGGCGCCCGACGTCACGACCGTATCCAGCACCGGCTTGACCGGCTCGGACACCATCGCCTGCAGCACGTGGGATTCGATGGGCAGGCGCACGCCGGCCATTGCGGCGACGCGGCTCGAGTGGCCGGCGACGGCGATGCCGATCCTCGGCGTCCGGATGTCGCCCCGGGACGTCCGCACGCCGCCTACCGCACCGCGCTCGACGATGATTCCCGAGACTTCGCATTGCTGCAGAATGTCGACGCCGAGCGCATCCGCAGCCCGCGCATAGCCCCACGCTACTGCGTCATGGCGTACGGTGCCGCCCCGCGGCTGTAGCAAGCCGCCAAGAATCGGAAACCGCGCCGATTCCGAGCAGTCGAGGATCGGGATCCGCGCGGCGATCTCCTCGCGCGACAGGAACTGCGCGTCAATGCCGTTGAGGCGCATCGCGTTGCCGCGACGCATCGCCGCGTCGAGATCGGCCGGCGTGTGCACGAGGTTGACGACGCCGCGTGCGCTGTACATCACGTTGAAATTGAGATCCTGCGACAGGCCTTCCCACAGCTTCATCGACTGCTCGTAGAAGTGCGCATTCGCGTCGAGGTGATAGTTCGAACGCACGATCGTCGTGTTCCGCCCGGTATTGCCGCCGCCCAGCCAGCCTTTCTCGACGACGGCGACGTCGCGCATCCCGTGCAGCTTGGCGAGGTAGTACGCCGTAGCCAGACCATGGCCGCCGCCGCCGATGATCACGGCGTCGTAGCGCGGCTTCGGCGCGGGACTTCGCCACGCGGCCGGCCATTGGTCGCGTCCGGTGAGCGCGTTGGCGGCGAGCGCAAAGATCGAGTAGCGCTTCACAGACAGTCCCGGTTAAAGAATCTGCGACAGGAACGCGCGCGTGCGCTCCTTTTGCGGGTGATCGAACAACTCGGAAGGCGGTGCGGACTCGACGATCGTGCCGCCGTCGGTGAAGTGCACGTCGTCGGCGATTTCGCGCGCGAACCGCATCTCGTGCGTGACGAGGATGCACGTCATGCCCTCGGCCGCGAGCTCGCGGATCGTGTTCAGCACTTCCTTGACCGTCTCCGGGTCGAGCGCCGCCGTCACTTCGTCGAACAGCATCACTTCCGGCCGCATCGCGAGGGAACGGGCGATCGCGACGCGCTGCTGCTGTCCGCCGGACAGCTCGCCGGGATACGCATCGCGCTTCTCGGCAAGCCGGACCTTCGCAAGCAGCGCCAGCGCGCGCTCGCGCACCTCGACCGCGTTTTCGTTCAGCACGTGGATCGGCGCCATCATGATGTTCTCCAGCGCCGTCTTGTGCGGAAACAGGTTGTATTGCTGGAAGACGATCGACACGTCCTTGCGCAGCGCAATTTTCTGCGCATCCGTTCGCAGCAGGTGCACATCGAACTTCGCCACACGGATGCTGCCCCGCTTGATGGGCACCAACCCGTTGATGCATCGAAGAAGCGTCGACTTTCCCGAACCGGATGGCCCGATGATGCACACGACGCCGCCCTTGCGCACCTGCATCGATACGCCCTTCAGCACGTCGGTCCCGCCGAACGACTGGTGGACGTCGTTCAGCTCGACGATGGGCTCAGCGCTCGTGGGCGTCATTCGCATTCACTGATTGACGGCGTAGCGCGACTCGAGCCGGACGGTCAAGCGCGCGATCGGGTAGCAGTACGCGAAGAACCAGATCAGCACGTAGCTGTAGAACGCGAGCAGCAGCCCGGGTCGGCTCTCGGCAGACAGCGCGCGCTGCGTCTGCGTCATCATCTCGCTGACGCCGACGATCGACGCCAGCACGGTGGCCATCGTCAGGATGGCGTACAGGTTCATCCACGGCGGCAGCATCCGCTTCACGCATTGCGGGACGATGATCCTCCACAGCGTCTGGCGCCGGTTGAATGCCAACGACGCCGCCGATTCCCACTGCGCGGTCGGGATCGACTGGATCGCGCCGCGGACGATCTCCGACACGTTCGCCATGACCGGCAGCGCGAGTCCGAGCGTCGCCTTGGTCCAGTCCGGGATGGGGATGCGCACGCCGAGTATGGTCACCTGGAACGGCAGCAGGAACATGCAATAGAACAGCAACACGAGCCAGGGGGCGTTGCGAAAGAAGTGCGTCGTGAGCCACGCGCCGCGCTTCACCGGCAACAGCAGCGAGATTTGCGCGAACCCCAGAAAAAAACCCGCGATCGTGCCAACGGCCATCGCCAGCACGCTGATCGCGAGATTGAAGACGAATCCGCGCGCGAGCAGCGGCGTCCACTTCCACAAGGTTTCGACAATCGACGGGTAACCGGCGCCCGACTGCGCCTGTGCAATGCCGCATCCGAGCAGGAACACCGCCAGCAGCGCGAAACCGTGCTCGCGTTCGAGGCGCCACGTCGACGCGCCAGCGCCTCGCGCGCTCATCGCCTCGTGCGTCAGGATGGCCGCCGCCGGCAGCAGCACCGGCCACGGAGCCGGCCCGGGAAGCACCGACCCGCTTACGCGCGCGTCATCGCTCATGTACCGAAACCGGGAACGCGGAGCGCGCGTTCCCACCGATGCATACCATAGACGAGCACGCCGACCAACGCGAAATAGGCGACCAGCAGCACGTTCATCATTTCGGGAACATTGAGCTCGTCCGACCAGACCTGGCTAGAGACGTACAGCATCTCTGGCACGGCGATCGCGTACGCAAGCGTCGTCGTCTTCACCAGATTGACGAGGTTGTTGTTCAGCGCCGGGAGGCTGATGCGGAAGGCCAGCGGGAAGACGATCCGCAAATACGTCTGCAGCCGGCTGAACCCCAGTGCCTCGGCGGCTTCGACCGTCGTTCGGGGCACGGCCTCTATGCCGGAACGAAAGATCTCGACGTTGAACGCGCCGGCGAAGAACGACAGCGAGATGATCGCCCATGCGACGTTCGTCACCCATGGACTGCCTCCCGGCGTTCTCAGAAGGCTCCCGAGCCCGAAATAGAAGAAGTAGAGCTGGACCAGCGGCGGCGTATTGCGAAATGCCTGGATGTACCAGTGAACGACGGAACGCGCGAGCCGCAGTCTCGACCGTTGCACCCAGGCACCGGCGATGCCGATCACGACGCTGAGCACGATGCACGTGACCGACAGCTTCACCGTCATCCACAAGCCACTGGCGAAGCGACTCCGGTCGAACGCGTCGTAGAAGATCGTGAGATTGATACCCGTGGTCTGGTGAAGCCACCGGAACCATTCCCAGACCACCTGCATGAATCGACCCCGAACGGTTCACCGTCAAACCCGGATCGACGGCCGCGCCGCGCCGCCGATCCGAGGATTCATGCTGCTCCTACTTGTATTTCGACATCATGTCCTGCGCGAACTTCGTCGCCTTGATGGCGTGTTTCTGCTCAAGCTGCTGGATGAAGCCGGTCTTGTGCCAGTCGGTAACCGTCTTCGACATGAAGTCGGCAAACGATTTTTCGCCGCTCTTGACCGCCAGCCCCCAAGGCTGCGGAAGTATCGAATCCAGCGGCATCTCGTAGGCCGACCATTCCGGCTTCAGCATCTCGCCGGTGATCGCGGTGTCGTCGTACGCAAAGGCGACGCAGTTGCCGTTGCGCAACGCAGCGTAGGCTTCGGCCGTGCCCGGGAATGCGACGCCTTCGACGCCGTACTTCTCCTGCAGTTCCTTGTTGTAGAAGGAGCCCTGGATCAGGCACACCTTCTTGCCCTTCAACTGGTCCCAGCTCTTCAGACCCTCGGACTTTTTCGCGAGGACGTTCGTGCCCGAGGCGTAATAGTCCGGATCGACGATGTCGACGGTCTTGCGCCGCTCCGGCGTGTCGCTCATCGTCGCGATCATCAAGTCGATTTTGCCCTGCTGCAGGAACTGGATGCGGTTCGACGCCACGACCGGCACGAGTTCAAGCTTGACGCCGAGCCGCTTCGCGACGTCAGCGGCCAGATCGGGCTCGAAGCCGATGATCTTGCCGGATGGATCCAGGTAGCCGAACGGCCGGTAATCGGCCTTCGTACCAACGACGAGCGTGCCGCGCTTCTTGACGTCGTCGAGCACGTCCGCGCGGGCGATGCTCGCGCCCACGACGCCCAGCGTCAGTACCGATGCGACGATTCCAAGCCACTTGATGTGCATGCCGTTCTCCTGTCTTCGTGGTTGAGTTCCAAACCGGTGCCAGCGCGCCGATCGGTTGCCACAATTGTGCACGAAGCGGCGCGCCGGTCAACCGACGCGTCCACGTCGCCGATGCCCGACGCGAGGATGGACGCGAGTCGACCGCGTCACCGCCGCTCGCCGGCCTGCCCCGGCGGGGCCTTCATCTCGGTCAGCGCCTGGTCAAAAATGCTCATCGCGAGGTCCACGTCGCTGCGCTGCACCGTCAGCGGCGGCGCGATGCGCCACACCGACCCGCGCTCAGGTCGCCGGCGGATGTTCATGCTGAGTCCGAGCTCGAGGCACCGCGCCGTCGTCCGTGCGCCGAGCGCGTGGTGCGGCTCGCGCGTCTCGCGGTCCTTGACGAGCTCGATGCCGCGTAGCAGACCCATCCCCCGCACGTCGCCGATCTCCTCGTGGCGCTGCTGCAGTTCGCGCAGGCTCGCGGCAAGATACTCTCCCATCTCACGGCTCCGTGCGAGGAGGTCTTCCTCAACGATCGTCTGCAGCACCGCGAGCCCCACCGTTGCGGGCAGCGGATCGGAAACATGCGACGTATAGAAGGCGAATCCGCGCGCGTGACATGTGTCCTCGATCGCATCGGTCGTGATGACGCCGGCGAGCGGAATGCCCCCGCCCAGCGTTTTCGAGACCGTCAACAAGTCGGGTGTGACACCGAGCTGGGACGCGGCGAACCAGTGGCCCAGACGGCCGAACGCCGTCTGCGCTTCATCGAAGATCAGCAGCATGCCTCGTTTGCGCGTCTCGTCGCGCAACGCGTTGAAATACCCGTCGGGCGGGACGATCACGCCGCCGGCACTGATCACCGGCTCCGCAATGACGGCAGCCCTTGCGCCGGTCGACTGCATGTCATACAGCTCGAAACCGACTTTCATGCACGTCCGGTCGCATCGGTCGCGACAATGGCGGACCGGGCAGCGGTACGCGTTGGGCTCGGGAATCACGAACGTGCCGGGCATGCCCGGCCCGTAGCCCCGGCGATCGCTGGCGTAGGACACGGCACCCGCATTGCCGGTGACCCCGTGCCACGAGCCGCCGAGCCCTACCACCTCGAACCCGCCCGTGTGCAGCTTGGCCATCTTGATCGCCGCCTCGTTGCTCTCGCTGCCGGTGTTGACGAACAGCGACCTCGATAGCGGCTTCGGCACGAGCTTCGCGATGGCCTCGGCCAGTTGCACGACGCTGCGCGGAATCATCCCTGAAAAGAGGTGCAGGGCCGCGTCGCAACTGCGCTTGATCGCGGAGACGATGTTCGGGTGGTTGTGCCCGACGGTCGCGCACATCTGCCCGGACGTGAAGTCGAGAATCTTCCTCCCCGATGCGTCCCAGACGTAGCAGCCTTGTGCCCTTTCGACGATGTCGTCGTACGTGTCGCCGCCGTACCGGATCAGATGCTGCCGAAAGTCGTCGGCGGGCTTTGGAATTTCATCCATGCGCTGCTCCTGGTCGTACCCTCACTGACGCCAACGACGAGCCCGGCACCCGCACCAGTCCACGGCGCGCCGGCCGGCCTCGCCGGGCACGAGGTGGCGCCGCGACCACAACGCCGTCGTGGACGCCGACCGCCGCGCGCCGCCGGCCGACGCCGTCTGAACGGCGCAATTCCCCGTCGATTCCCGGCACGCGCGCGACGACAGGCGCGCCAGCGTTGGTCAGACATCGACCACGGCAGGCGTGTGACCGGTAGCCGCCAGGAACCGCTCGAGGGATTCGTGCGGGACGACCAGCGTAGCCGTGTTGATCAGCGGATGCGCCTGGACCGCCGCGGCGTTCCAGAGCCGACGATCGACGACAAACTGCACTTGGTGCGCGCGATCGTTGACGAGCGCAAGCAAGCTGACCGATCCGGGCGTGACACCGAGATGGCGCAACAATCGCGCGGGCGATGCGAAACCCAGGCGGCGCACACCGATGTTCAGCGCGAGCGCATCGAGATCGACCGGGAGATCGTGCGGCACCGTCACGAGGAAGTGGCGAGCGCCCTTGCCATCCCTCAGGAACAGGTTCTTCGTCTTGGCGCCCGGCAGCGACGGCACCAGCCGTTCCGACTCCTCGACCGTCATCACCGGCGGGTGCTCGGTGCGCGCGGCCGTAATGCCGTGCTGCCGCAGGAACGCGTCGAGGTCGGCCATCAGCTCCACGGGAACGGGCTGTTCGACACTGGATGCAACCGCCCTTCCGCATACCGCGAAAAGCGAAACGGCGTCAACAGCGCGGACGGGTCGCCGAGCAACTCGTTCGCGACGAGCTCGCCCACGCCGATCATCTTGAATCCGTGGTTCGAATCGGCGATCACGTACACGTTGTCACGAAACCGGTCGAACACCGGAAAGCTGTCGGGCGTGAAGCAGCCGATGCCGCCCGAGGGCT
>JBDTNI010000054.1:0-8945 GCA_039933815.1 Betaproteobacteria bacterium | reverse complement strand
ATCCACGGCGCCTCCGGCAGCTAGGCGCCGTCCATGTCCGCCGTGCGCGGCGCGCTGGAGCTCCCCGACCTCGCAGCGATCCACGCCGCGGCGCTGCGCATCGGTCACTACATACACCGGACGCCAGTGATGACCTGCAGGGCGCTCGACGACGAGGTCGGCGCGTCGCTGTTCTTCAAGTGCGAGCACCTGCAACGCATCGGCGCGTTCAAGGCCCGCGGTGCTTGCAATGCGGTGTTCTCGCTGGACGATGCGGAAGCAGCACGCGGCGTCGTCACGCATTCGTCCGGCAATCACGGCGCGGCGCTGGCGTATGCCGCGCGTCGCCGGGGCATACGGGCGTGGGTCGTGATGCCGGACAACGCCCCCGCGGTCAAGCAGGCGAACGTGCGGCGCTTCGGTGCGTCCATTCGTCTGTGCGAGCCCACCGTTGCTTCGCGCGAGGCTGCGTGCGACGACGTCGCCCGCGAGTCCGGCGCGACGTTGATCCACCCGTTCGACGACTGTCGCGTCATCGCGGGACAGGGCACGGCGGCGCTCGAACTCGTCGATACCGTGAGCGATCTCGACGCGATCGTCGCGCCGTGCGGCGGCGGCGGGTTGCTGTCCGGGACGGCGATCGTCGCGGCGTCGCTGCGACCGGGAATCGCCGCGTACGGTGCCGAGCCCGCCAACGCCGACGACGCTGCGCGAAGCCTCGAGCGCGGCAGCCTGCAGCCGCTTGCCCCGACGATCACCATCGCCGACGGATTGCGGACGACGCTGTCCCCGCGCACGTTCGGCGCGCTGCGCGCGCACGTCGAGCGGATCGCGACGTGCACGGAGGCCGGCATAGCCACGGCCATGCGCATGATGTTCGAGCGGATGAAGCAGGTGGTCGAGCCGTCTGCCGCGGTTCCGCTGGCGTGCCTGCTGGAGCGCTCGCTGGATCTCGCGGGCCGACGCGTCGGGATCATCGTCAGCGGCGGTAACGTCGATGTCTGCAAACTGCCCTGGCCGGCCGCATGAGCGCCCGCCCGGGGTCGAGCGACGAGCCGTTGCTTGCCGTTCACGGCGTGACGCTGCAGTACAAGACCAAGGATCATCTGGTCACGGCCACCTATCGCGTCGATTTCGACGTCCATCGCTCCGATCGCTTCATCCTGCTCGGACCGTCCGGTTGCGGCAAGTCGACGTTGCTGAAGGCGGTGGGCGGCTACATGAAGCCCGTCGAAGGTGAGATCCGGCTCAAGGGCGAGGCCGTCCGGCGACCGGGCCCGGACCGGATGATGGTGTTCCAGGAGTTCGATCAGCTTCTGCCCTGGCGCACTGTCAAGGAGAACGTCATGTTTCCGTTGCAGGCGAGCGGCCGTCTCGCGCGGAAGGCGGCCGAGGAAAAGGCGCTCGACTACATCGCCAAGGTCAACCTCGCCGGATTCGCCGACAGCTTCCCGCACACGCTGTCGGGGGGCATGAAGCAGCGTGTCGCGATCGCGCGCGGCATGGCGATGGAGCCCGACATCCTGCTGATGGACGAACCGTTCGCCGCGCTCGATGCGCTGACGCGGCGCAAGATGCAGGACGAGTTGCTCGCGCTGTGGGAGGAGACGCAGTTCACCGTCCTGTTCGTCACGCACTCGATCCCCGAAGCGATCAAGGTCGGGAGCCGCATCCTCCTGCTGTCGCCGCACCCCGGCCAGGTGAAGGCCGAGATGGACAGCCTTCCCGTTGACGCGGACCCTGCCGAGACCGCCGCGCTCGAGCAGCGCATCCACGCGATGCTGTTCGCGGACGCCGTCGAGGCCCCGGTGGCTGAACGGTTGGGGGCGCGGCCGTGACGGGGACGACACGCGTGACGCGTCCGCGTTCCGAGGTGCTCCGGGATCCCGTCGCGACCGGTTCGTTCGGCATCGTCGTAAAACCGCTGTCGACGTGGGAGCGGATCACCAACGTCGGTGCGCTCCGCAAACTCGCACTGCTGGTCGTGATCGCCGTTGTGTGGGAGGTGTATGCGCGCACGCTCAACAATCCGCTGCTGTTCCCGACGTTTCTGTCCACGCTGACGGCGTTTTTCCAGGGGTTGTTCGGCGGGGATCTCGCGCTGAAGGCGTTGACGTCGCTACGCGTGCTGCTGGTCGGATACACGGCCGGAATCTTGTGCGCCGCGCTGCTGACCGTGGTCGCGATCACGTCGCGCATCGGCACCGATCTCCTCGAATTGCTGACTTCGATGTTCAATCCATTGCCCGCGATCGCGCTGCTGCCGCTGGCGCTGATCTGGTTCGGCCTCGGCACCGGTAGCATCGTGTTCGTCATCATCCACTCCGTGCTGTGGGCAGTGGCGCTCAACACGCATTCAGGGTTCCTGTCGGTGTCCAACACGCTGCGCATGGTCGGGCGCAACTACGGGCTGCGCGGACTACCGTACGTTGGACGTATCCTGATACCTGCCGCGTTCCCGAGCATCCTGACCGGCCTCAAGATCGGCTGGGCGTTTGCGTGGCGCACGCTGATCGCCGCCGAACTGGTCTTCGGCGTGTCGTCCGGTGCGGGAGGGCTTGGCTGGTTCATCTACGAAAACAAGAACCAGCTCGAGATTCCGAACGTCTTTGCCGGCTTGTTCACGGTGATCGTCATCGGCCTCATCGTCGAGAACGTCGTGTTCCGCGTCGTCGAGGCGCGGACGGTCCGCAAATGGGGTCTGCAGGCCTGATCGACCCATGCGTATCGTCATCAGCGAATTCATGGACGACGCCGCGGTCGCCGCGCTCGCCCGACAGTTCGACGTGCTCTACGACAGGGCGCTCGTCGACGATCGGGCTGCGCTCGACATTCAGGTAGCGGATGCCGACGCGCTGATCGTGCGCAACCGCACGTCCGTCGACGAGGCGCTGCTGGCGTGCGCGCCGCGGTTGCGTGTCGTCGGACGGCTGGGCGTCGGGCTCGACAATATCGATCAGCCGGCCTGCGCCGCGCGACGCATCGAGGTCATTCCTGCGACAGGGGCGAACGCGCTCGCGGTCGCCGAGTATGTCATTGCATCGGCGCTCATGCTGCTGCGCGGTGCGTACGCGGCGACGGACGACGTCGGGGCGGGGCGCTGGCCGCGGGAGAGGGTATCGAACGGTCGCGAGATGGCCGGCAAGATCCTTGGCATCGTCGGTTTCGGCGGCGTCGGCCGGCTCACGGGCAGGCTGGGGCGAGCAATGGGGATGACGGCGATCGGATTCGATCCGCAACTGGAGCCGGCATCGTCCGTTTGGCGGGACGACGCGACACGATTCCGGACGTTCGCGGAGGTGATCGCGGAGGCCGATGTGCTGACTTTGCACGTGCCGCTCGTTCCAGCCACGCGCAATCTGATCGACGCGACCCGGCTCGCCACGATGAAGCGGGACGCGATCCTGATCAACACCGCGCGGGGAGGCGTCGTCGACGAGGCGGCCGTCGCAGCGGCGCTGCGCGCGAACGCGCTCGGCGGCGCCGCGCTCGACGTGTTCGACCACGAGCCGCTGGGCATCGGTTCGCCGCTGGCGGACTGTCCGCGGCTGCTGCTGACGCCGCACATTGCCGGCGTCACGCGCGAATCGAACGAACGCGTGTCATCGCTCGTCGCGCGGCGCGTGGCCGACGCGCTCGTCGCGCTGCAATGACATGACGACGTTGACGCTACCTGCCTTGCGCGACCTCGTGACGGAAGCGCTGCGCCGCGCCGGCGCATCGCCGGCGATGGCCGAGACGACGGCGTCGGCGCTCGTGGACGCCGAGGCGCAGGGTCTCGCATCCCACGGGGTCGCGCGTGCGATCCAGTACGCGACGCACCTTCGAAACGGTCGAGCGGATGGCGCTGCCACGGCAGCCGTCATTCGCGAACGGGGCGGGGCCGTGCTGATCGACGCGCGGTGCGGTCTCGCTTTTCCCGCCTGCGCGCTGGCGGTGGACGAGGCCGTGCGTCGCGCACGCGAATTCGGCGTGGCGTTCGCCGGCGTCACCAACAGTCATCATTTCGGTGTCGCTGCGTGGCATTTGCGACCGGTTGCCGCGGCCGCGATGGTGGGCCTTGCCTTCGGCAACTCGCCGTCGGCCATGCCTGCCGCCGGCGGTCGGCGCGCGCTCTTCGGGACCAATCCCATTGCGGCCGTCTTTCCGCGACCGCACGCCGCACCGCTGACGATCGATCTGTCGCTGTCCGAGGCGGCGCGCGGGACGGTGCTGGTGGCGGCGAAAGAGGGTCGACCGATCCCGCTTGGGTGGGCGCTCGACGCGCAGGGCCGACCGACGACCGATGCCAAGGCGGCCTTGCAGGGTTCGATGCTGGCGATGGGCGGAACCAAGGGCGCGATGCTCGCGCTGGTGGTCGAGCTGATGGTTACGGCGCTGACCGGTGCGGCGCTGGGTTTCGAGGCGAGCTCGTTCTTCGTCGACGAAGGGAATCGACCGCGCATCGGCCAGGCGTTCATCGCGATCGATCCGACGGCGCTCGCGGGCCACGACGTCTATTTCGAGCGCGTCGAAACGCTCGTGACCGCGATGCAGGACGACGACGGCGTCCGCCTGCCCGGTCAGCGTCGCGACGCGCTGGCCCGCGAAGCCGCCACGGCCGGCGTCGAGATTCCCGCGGCGTTGATCCAGCAGCTCGAGGCGCTTGCCGCCTCGTAATGGACGCGCACGCGCTCGCGCGCCGTATCTGCGTGCTGGGCGCGCTGCGCGGCGCCCAGCGAGTGCTGCTCCACGCAGGCGACGAGTACGCGCTGTTGTCCGGCGTCTGCGATGCGCTCGCGGCCGACGGGACGTTTCCGGCGGCGTGGATCGGGTTGGCGTCCGCCGGCTCAGCCGCGCTCGCGACCGTCGCCGTCGGCGGCGCTGATGCGCTCGAACTCTTGGCGGACGAACGTGTGCAGGGCGATTCCGTTGACGCGCCCGGCCGCGACACCCGTCGCGAGGGCGGCGCGCTACGCGGTGGCGATGCGTTACCGGATTCATTGCTCGCGCGGTGGCGTGCGGCATCGGGCGGCGACGGCGCGGTCGCCGCATTTCCGTTGAAGATCGGCGAGCGGACGATCGGCTGCCTGTCGTTGGTCGCCGCCGATGCGTCGGCGCTCGACGGACCCGAACGCGGGCTGCTCGACGAGTTCGCCGTCGACGTCGGCTATTCGCTCGGCCGTCTGCGCGACGGTCCGCGCGCGATGACCGGCCAACCGTCCGTGGACCGCACGGTGGTCGACGATCCGCTGACCGGCCTGCCGAACCGCGCGGCGATGCGCCGACGCATCACTGGGGCGATCTCATCAGCGACGAATTCGCGCGGGCTCGCGATCCTGTCGGTTCATGTCGGCCACTTCGACGAGATCAGCGACACGCTCGGACGCGACGCCGGTGACCGGCTGATGTCAGAGGTTGCCGTGCGCGTCGCCGCAGTCGCGCGCAGCGGACAGGACGCGCTCGCCAGGATCGGCGAGGATGAGCTCGTGGTTCTGCTGCAGGACGCCGACACGACGCACGCGAGCGACGTGGCGCGTCGCGTCATCGAAGCGCTCTACCGTCCCGTCGACGTGTCCGGCATGCAGGTCGATGCGCGCGGCACCGTCGGAATCGCGTTGTATCCCGACCACGGCGACGACGCCGAAGAGCTGATGCGGCGCGCAAAAGTGGCGATGTATCGCGCGGGTGCCGACGGCTACTACGCGTTGTACAGCGGGCTGCACGACGACGAGCGCCGGCGCAGGCTGGCGCTCGTTGACGACCTGCGGCGCGCGATCGACGCCGACGAACTGCTGCTGTACTGCCAGCCCAAGGTGGACCTTCGCACGGGTCGCTGCTGCGGTGCCGAGGCGTTGATGCGCTGGAAGCACGCTCGGCACGGAATGATTTCGCCGACCGTGTTCGTCGAGCTCGCCGAGACGACCGGGCTGATCACGCCGCTGACGCAGTGGGTGCTCGAAGCCGCCTTCCGCGCCCGGCAGCGCTGGCACGAGGCCCGGTTCGACCAGCCGCTCGCCGTCAACGTTTCGGCGCGCGATCTGCATGATCCTCGGCTTGTCGACCGCGTCCGTGCGCTGATGTCCGCGTGGGGCATCCGCGAGGGGTGGATGCAGTTCGAGCTCACCGAGTCCGCGCTGATGATCGAACCCGCCACGGTCATCGACACACTGAGACGGCTGCGCAATCTCGGCATCGAGCTGATGGTCGACGATTACGGTACCGGCTACTCGAGCCTGCGGTATCTGCAGCAGATGCCGGTGTCGAGCATCAAGATCGACCAGTCGTTCGTGCGCATGATGGTCGACGACGCCGAGTCGGGGGCGATCGTCCACTCGACGGTCGAGCTGTGTCATGCGCTGCATCTTCGCGCTGTCGCCGAAGGCGTCGAGGAGGTCGCGGTGTACGACGCGCTGGCCGGCATCGGCTGCGACGCCGTGCAGGGCTACTACGTCGGCCGCCCGCTGCCGGTCGCCGACTTTCCGCAATGGGCGAAGACCTCGCGCTGGGCCCCTGCGCACGCGAGTGTCCCGACATCATGACGTCGTCGCCGCGGACGACGGCCGTGCTGTTGAACGTCGCGCATGCGATCGACCACATGTTCCTGCTCATCTTCGCGACGTCGGTTGCGACGATTGCGGACGACTTCGGGTTCGCGCGCTGGGAGGACCTGATGCCGTATGGCGTGGGCGCCTTCGCGATGTTCGGCGTCGGCTCGCTGCCGGCAGGGCGACTCGGCGACCTGTGGGGTCGGCGTCGCATGATGCTCATCTTCTTTTTCGGCATGGGCGCCTCGACGCTCCTCGTCGCGATGACGCGTTCGGCGTGGCAGCTCGGCGCTGCGCTGACGCTCGTCGGCGTTTTCGCGTCGATCTACCATCCGGTCGGTATCCCGATGCTCGTCCAGCATTCGAAGCGCCCCGGATTGACGATCGGTTTCAGCGGGCTCGCCGGCAACCTCGGCGTGGCGCTGTCGGCAGTCGTGACCGGCGTGCTCGTCAAGTACGGCGGATGGCATGCGGCGTTCGCGGTACCGGCGGCGCTGGCCATCGGCTGCGGGCTCCTGTTCGTCCGCGCGGCGCCGCCGGAGGCGACGGCGCCGGCGCGGCGTCCGCCGACGCGCGCAACGACCGACAGGCGCACGCTCGCCCACATCTTTGCCGTGCTGACCATCGCGTCGGTGTCCGGCAGCCTGTTGTTCAACTTCACGACCAACGGCAACGGCGAACTGCTGCGCGAACGGTTGCAGGGATTCGTCGACGATCCGGCCGCGCTTGGCGCGTTGCTCGCGCTGGTGTACGTCGCCGGCGCGCTGATGCAGGTCGCGGTCGGCCTGCTGCTCGACCGCGTTCCGCTGCGCAAGCTGTACGCGTGGATCGTCGCGGCGCAGGCGCCGCTGTTTGTGCTCGCGGCGAACGCCGACGGCTGGTGGCTGTACGCGCTGATGATCGCGTTCATGGTCGCGGTGTTCGGCGCGATTCCTTTCACCGACGCGATGATCGTGCGCTACGTCGACGACAGGATGCGCTCGCGGGTCTCAGGTATGCGCCTCGCCGTGGCGTTCGGCGTCAGCTCGCTCGCGGTATGGTTGCTCGGGCCGCTCGTCAAGGCGGCCGGATTCCGCGCGTTGCTGTTGCTGATGGCAGCTATCGCGATGGTGACGCTGATCGTCGTGCTGATGCTGCCGCGATCAGCCGATCGCGGGCTCGTCGGTGAGGCCGCCGTCGACGCGCGCGGCAGCGCGGACTAGCGGACAGCTAATCCGCGATCCGGAACCATCCAGGCGTCTGGCACGTCGGCGCGCGCTACTGGGGGCTGTCCAACGACTCCTGCTCCATGCGCAGGAACGTTCCCCAGGCATTGATTCGGTTGGCGGGCTCGAACGCCGGCAGCGCCCGATAGCGCGACCAGTCGGCTGCCGCGTAGGCCTCGTCGAACGGCGTCAGGTCGGCGACCGCGCGCCCCATGATGGAGCGTAGATCCATCAGGTAGTCGCGCGTCAGCGCAAGATCGCGGGCGACGTCCCGCGACGCGGGACCGTGGCCGGGCACGACGACGAGCGGGTCGAGCGCCAGCATCTTGTGCGCCGCCGCGAGCCAGCCCTTGCTGTCGCCGTCGCCAACGAACGGAATCCGCCCGGAGAAAATGAGGTCGCCTGCATACAGCAGCCGCTCCTCGACCACGTACATCATCAGGTCTTCCGGTGAATGTCCGCCGCCGGAATAGACGAGCCGCAACGTGAGGCCCCCGAGGCGGAAGTCGGTATCGCCGTCGAGCCAGCGGTCGGGCCGGAGCACCCGCGTCCGTTCGTCGACCCACGGGAAGAGGTCGGCACGGCGTTGCGCAAGCCGTGCGTCGGCCGCGCCCGACGTGAAATAGGCGTCGCCCTTGCGGTAGGCCCAGATCTCGGCGCCGGCTTCCTTGAGCGGCTGCAGGCCGTACACGTGATCGGCGTGGTAATGGCTGACGATGACGCGCTTGATCGGCGCCGGCGTAATGGCGCGAATGGCGTCCACGAGCGCGCGACCCAGCACTGGCGTGCCGAGCGCGTCGAAGACGACGACCCCTTCGTCGGTCACGACGAAGCCCGCGTTGGACATGAAGCCCTGGTTGGCCGCGCTCGCCATGCCGGCGCGACCCTGAACGAACCATCCGTGCGGCGATACGCGCTCCGGAACGAGGACGATGTCGTCCGCTGCGTGGCCAGGCATCGGCGCCAGCATGCAGATGACCCAGCAGATCGCAAGCATCCTCCGGGCGAGGATCGCCCGGACGTCGGGGCGCGTACGGGCGCCGGCCGTCGTGAATGAAAGGAACATGAGAGTTTGCGCGAGCGGCGAGACAGTTGGGGATCGACGATCGTCGCGCGTGTGCATGTTACCGGACGCTTCGTGACGGCTGCTTGGGACAGCGAACGGCGTCGAGGCCCGCCGTTTTCGGGGCGTTGCGGCCGGCGCCCGGGGTTCGGCATCCCGACCGTTATATAC
>JBDTNI010000053.1:0-8966 GCA_039933815.1 Betaproteobacteria bacterium | reverse complement strand
GGCTCCAGCGCGTAGGTCGTCGGCAGCAGCATGGCGATCGTCGCCACCGGACCGATGCCGGGCAGCACGCCGATGAGCGTTCCGAGGAGCGCACCAATCAGCGCGTAGGCGAGGTTGATCGGCGTCAGCGCGACACCGAAACCGAGGGCCAGGTGCTGGAAGATTTCCATTCGCGGTTCGCTACTGTCGGCCGGGCCAGATCGGCAACTGCAATTGCAGGCCGATCACGAAGACGCCCACGGCCATCGCGGCCAGGAGCACGCCGACGACCAGCGATTCCCACGGCCGGAACTCGTGACTCGCCGCACTTGCAAACACGATCAGGATCACCGTCGATAGCGCGACGCCGACGAAACGCACGATGGCGCCGAACAGCACGACGCTGCCCAGCACGACGACGAGCGGCCGCCAGCGAAAACGCGGCATCGGGGGGCCCGGAATACGCATTGCCTGGACGGCGAGGACCCCGCCGAGGAAGATCAGCAGCATCCCCAGGATTCTCGGGAAGTAGCCAGGACCCATACGGGCGGCGGTTCCGAGCGCATAGCGGGAGCCGATGATCAGCGCCGCGATGCCGATCGCGATGAAGAGCGCGCCCGACCAGAAGTTCTTGGGATTGCGAATCGACGCCATGCGGCGCTCCCTCTCGAGCTCGACGATGCGCGCCGCGAGCGGATCGTGCAGTGCCGTGCGGCGCGTAGGATAGCACCGGAGGCGGCCTCGCACCGGCGAAAAAAGGGCGGGCCGCACGGCCCGCCCCCGCTTTGACTGCCCGCGCCGGTCAGAGACCGTTCTTTGCGCGCAAGTCCTTGAAGTACTTGTCGAGCCACTGCGCCTGCAGACGCTGCTGCAGCTGCGGCTTCACTTCGTCGTATGTCGGCACCTTGGCATCGCGCACGTCGTCGACTTCGATGACATGCCAGCCGAACTGCGTCTGCACCGGCTGCGGCGTGAACTTGCCCTTCGGCGTGGTCTTCATCGCATCGCCGAACGGCTTGACGAAGTTGGCGGGCGCGTTCCAGTCGAGATCGCCACCCTTGTCCTTCGAGCCCGGATCCTTCGAGCGCGCCTTGGCGAGCTCGTCGAACTTCGCACCCTTCTGCAATTCAGTGATGATTGCCTTGGCGTCGTCTTCCTTCTCGACGAGGATGTGGCGCACCTTGTATTCCTTGTCGCCGATCTGTCCCTTGATCTGCTCGTATTCCTTCCGCAGATCGGCTTCGGGCACCGGATTCTTGCGGACCCAGTCCGTGACGTAGGCGCGCACGAGCACCGTCTGCGACGCGAGGTCCATCTGCGTCTTCACGTCGCTGTTCTTGTCGAGGTTCTGTTTCTTCGCTTCGCGGGCGAGCAGGTCGCGCGTGTTCAGCTCTTCCTTCACCGCGTTGCGCAACTCCGGCGTGTCCTGTCCGCCTTGCGCCAGCCTCTCCTTCAGCAGTACGTCGAACTGACCTTGCGAATAGAGTTGCTTGTCGGACGTGCCCGCGACGGGTGCGGTGGCCTTCGCTGCTGCCTTCGGTGCCGGCGTGGCGGTCTGCGCCAGCGCGCCGCCGCAGAACAGCGCGGTCGTTACCGCGAGTGCAATCATCGTTTGCTTCATCGAAACATCCTTTCTTCAGGGGGGATTTCGCCCGGGGCGTAGGCATGGATCGCCAGCGCGTGGACCGGGTAGGGAATGAGGTCGCCGACGCGCGCCAGGACGGCCCGGTGCCGGGCCAGCCGTGTCATCCCGAGGAAGTGCTCGGACACGATCGTCACGGAAAAGTGCCCGGCGCCGCCGGCCGCTCCGGCGTGGCCGGCGTGGTCGGCGCTGTCGTCGCGAATGTCGAGCGTCACCGGGTCGAGGCCCGCGAGGCGTCGCTCGAGCGTCACCGCGGCGGTCATCGTGACGGCTCGGTAATGTGCCGCGCCAGGAGCAGGCCCTGCGCGAGGGCAAACAGCAGAAACAGCACGATGCCGCCCCAGACCTTGAAGTTGACCCACGTCTCCGTCGTGTAGTGGAAAGCGACGTACCAGTTCGTCAGCGCCATCGCGATGAAGAACGCGACCCACGACCACGTTAGTTTCGTCCAGATCGCCGGGGGGAGCGCGATGTCCTTCATCACCAGCGACAGCAGGTCGCGGCGCCAGAACATCTTGCCGCCCGCGAGAATGACAGCGAACGCCAGGTAAAGCACAGTCGGCTTCCATTTGATGAACGTTTCATCCCGCAGGATCAGCGTCGCGCCGCCGAAGACTACGATGATGGCGAGTGACAGCCAGTGGATGGCGGACGCGCCGCCCCTGAAGTGAAACCAGACGATCTGGATGACCGACGCGGCGATGGCGACGGCCGTCGCGACCCAGATGCCCTGCCACTTGAACGCGAGGAAAAAGAGCAGAAGCGGAAAATAGTCCGCGAAAAGGCGCATAAACAGTCGATTATACCTCGATTCCCGACCGCGTCGCGACCGGTCCGGCAAGCGCTTGCAGACGAGCCCAGTCGAAGCCCGGGCCCGGATCGGTCTTGCGGCCCGGCGCGATGTCGCTGTGGCCCGCGATCGAACGGATGCCGTAGCGAACGCACAGCGCGCGGACAAGCCGCGCCAGCGTCCGGTACTGCCGGGCCGTGTAGGGCCGCACGTCCGTCCCCTCGAGTTCGATACCGATCGAGAAATCATTGCAGCGCGTACGCCCGCGCCACGAGGATTCACCGGCGTGCCACGCTCGCTCGGCGCACGAGACGAACTGGACCAGCGCGCCGTCGCGTCGGATCAGGAAATGCGATGACAAGCGCAGCGCGGCAACGTGGGCGAAATACGGGTGCTCGGCGGGATCGAGGCAATTGGTGAAAAGGCGTTCGATCGCGTCGCCGCCGAACTTGCCCGGCGGGAGCGAGATGCCGTGAATGACGATGAGCGACAGGTCGCCGCCCGGCGGTCGCGCGTCGTGATTGGGCGAGGGGGTCTGTCGGGCGACATCGACGAACCCGTCGGCATCGATATCGAGTCGCCGGCGCCACGCTGTCGTCGGGCCCGCGCGTCGAGGTGAGGCTAGCAAGGGTCCCCAAGCATTGCGAAGCGATGACGGAGTGTGCCACGCCGCGACGTGCGCAGATTCCGCGGATTGACGCCCCGTCGGCAGCAAAGGGCGATAATGGCGACTCGATGCCCTGACGCTCGGCGCGGTTGCAACGCTCGCCGCGGTCGGCCGCTCTTCCGCCCAGCCATGAACGTCAGCGCCCTTTTTCGCCGGCTTCGACTCGCCCTTCGGTTCATTGCGCCGCTGACGATCGCGCTCGCGCTGCTCGCGCTGGCGCTCGTGCCGCTGGTTGAAGGGCTGATGCTTCGGTGGTGGGTTAGCGACCTCGAAATCCGCTCGCACTTCGTTGCCCGTTCGATGCAGGAACAGTTAACGCCGATGATCGAGGCCGGCGACGGCGCCGGCATCCGACGGCTGTTCGCGCGCGACGTTCAGGACGAGCGCCTGTATGCGATCGCCTATTGCAACCAGGACGGGGCGATCGCGTATCGCACGCCGACGTACCCGGTCGAGCTCGGTTGCCGCGAGATTCCCGGTACCGGCGCGGACTCGCACGTGATACGACAGTTTCCACCCGGTCCGCTGCACGTTACGTGGTCGCAGCTGACGGCGGCCGACGGCAAGCGCGATGGAACGCTCGTATTGCTGCACGACATGAGCTTCGTCGACCGGCGCAGCGCCGATGCTCGCCGGTACCTGATCGGGTTCTTCGTGCTGCTCGGCGTCGTGGTGTCGCTGATCACCGTGCTGATCGCCCACCTGTCGTGGCGCGGTTGGGTAGCCGGGGTCCGATCGCTGTTGCGCGGCGAGGGCATCCTGCAACCGTTCCAGCAAGCCCCCAATCCCGATCTGCAGCCACTGGTCGACGAAGTGCGGACGTTGTTGCGCGAGGTCGATGCGACGAATCGAAACATGGAGCGTGGTCAGATCTGGGATCCCGAGATGCTCCGCTCGGTGCTGCGCAACGAGCTCGCCGGTGACGAAGTGCTGCTCGTGTCCAACCGCGAGCCGTACATCCACGTCCAGCAGGGGGACGAGATCGTGCTGCGCCACCCCGCCAGCGGTCTCGTCACCGCGATGGAGCCGATCATGCGAGCGTGCTCGGGTACGTGGATCGCGCATGGCGGCGGCAGCGCCGACCGACTCACGGTCGACAGCCACAATCACATCGAGGTGCCTCCGGACCGTCCGGCCTATACGCTGCGACGCGTGTGGTTGACCGAGGAGGAGGAGCGCGGCTACTACTACGGGTTCGCCAACGAGGGGCTGTGGCCGCTCTGTCACATTGCGCATGTGCGGCCGATCTTCCGCACCGGCGACTGGGAACAGTACTTGCACGTCAACGAGCGCTTCGCCGAAGCGGTGTGTACGGAAGCGAAGACGGACGACCCGATCGTGCTGGTGCAGGATTACCACTTTGCGCTGCTTCCGCGCTTCATTCACGAGCGGCTGCCGCGGGCAACAATCATCACGTTCTGGCACATCCCGTGGCCGAATCCCGAGTCGTTCGGCATATGCCCGTGGCGCACGCAGGTGCTGGAGGGCCTGCTCGGCAGCACGATCCTGGGCTTTCACACGCAGTATCACTGCCGCAATTTCCTCGACACCGTCGATCGCTATCTAGAGGCCAGGATCGGTTACGAGAATTCCACGGTGATACATGGCGGGCACCGCACGACGATCCAGCCGTTCCCGATATCGATCCAGTGGCCGTCGCCATGGGTCGATACCCAGCCCTCGGTCGCCGAATGTCGCCGCCGCGTGACGGCGCGGGAGGGCCTGCCGAACGACATCGAGCTTGGGATCGGCGTCGATCGGATGGATTACACGAAGGGCATCATCGAGCGCTTCCACGCGGTGGAACGGATGCTTCAACTGCACCCCCAATACGTCGGGCGCTTCGCCTTCGTCCAGATCGCCGCGCCGACCCGGTCGGCGCTCGACGACTACCGCCGTTTCGAGGCGGATGTGCATGCGCTCGCGAACCGCATCAACGAGCGATTCGCCAAGGGTGGCGTCGCGCCGATCGTGCTCAAGGCCGAGCACCACGAGCCGGAAGTGATCAACGAGTACTATCGCGCCGCCAACATGTGCGTGGTCACGAGCCTTCACGACGGCATGAACCTGGTGGCGAAGGAATTCGTCGCCTCGCGCGACGACGAGCAGGGGGTGCTGGTGCTGAGCCAGTTCACCGGCGCGGCGCGGGAACTGCACGACGCGCTGCCCGTCAATCCCTACCATGTGGACCAGTGCGCCGAGGCGTTCGATCGCGCGCTGCGCATGCCGCGCGACGAGCAGCGCGTGCGGATGAGCAGCATGCGTCGGCTGGTGCAGGAATATAACGTCTACCGATGGGCGGGATCGATGCTTCTGGACGCGAGCCGGCTGCGCCAGCGCCAGCGCATCGTCGAGCGCATCGGCCAGCACCGCGGACAGGCGGTCGCGCTGCGGTGATCTACGCGTTCTCGCCCGAAGGCGTCGCGTGTCTCGACGCAATGCTGCTGACCGATCCATTGCTCGCGTTCGACATCGATGGAACGCTCGCGCCGATCGTCGCGCGCCCGGACCAGGCACGCGTCCCCGACGAGATCCAGCACTGCCTCGGCCTGCTTGCCACCCGATCCGAGGTTGCGATCATCACTGGTCGGTCGGTCAGCGACGCGCGCCGGATGCTCGCGTTCGAACCGCGCCACCTGATTGGCAACCACGGTGCGGAGGGTCTGCCCGGAGGGTCCGGGCGTTCGACGTCGTTCGCGCTCGCGGTCGATGCATGGCGCGGCACGCTGCAAGCGTCTGCCGCGCTCGCGAAGGCGGGCGTCAAGATCGAGGACAAGACCTATTCGATCTCACTGCACTATCGTGGCGCGGCCGATCCGATCGCCGCGCGCCGCGCGATCACCCGTTGCCTCGAGAAGCTGTCGCCGAAGCCGAGGGTCATACCGGGTAAGGCGGTGTTCAACGTAACGCCGGCCGACGCGCCCGACAAGGGCGAGGCGCTACGGACGCTGATCGCCCACACCCGGTGCGCGACCGTGCTCTACGTCGGCGACGACGACACCGACGAGACGATATTCGGGCTCAACCTCCCGAACGTGTTGTCCCTGCGCGTCGAACCGTCGCACGGGAGTTCGGCCGCGCTTTATGTGCGTGACCAGCGCGAGGTGCTCAAGCTCGTCCAGCACATCGTCCGCACGCAGTCCGGCACCTCGCCAGCGTGAAGCGGTGTGCGGCGCGGAACGGCCAAGTGTGGCGGCGGCGAAGGGGCTGGAGCTGGCGGCGCGCAGATGGCATCATCGTATTGCCGTTCATATCGACAACCGTACGGAGGATCTATGCCACGCAAACCCCATGTTTCGGTCGAACCCCGTCCCGACGGACGCTGGGCCGTGCAGACGGACGGGACCACCCGCGCCGACTCGCTACATGACCGGAAAGCTGACGCCGTGACGCGCGCGCGGAAGCTCGCCGCGAACAAGCGCACCGAGCTCACGATCAAGAACGAGGCTGGCAGGATCATGAGCAAGAACAGCTACGGGAGCGATCCGAGGAAGATACGCGGCTAGCGCGCACGGGGCTGCGCCGCGCCGCCATCATCGGCGCGCGGCGCCTGCGATCGCCACGCTGAAAGCGGCGCATCGCGTGGACCGCACGGCGACACGCAGAACGCCGCGCTTGCGTCAACCGGCAAGGCTCGATACGCCGCGACGTTCAAGCGCATCCGCGCGCGATTGCAATCGTTCAAACGTCGGCCCCGCGCGGGCGCCGTTGGCAGCCGCGGGACCGCGTCGATTAACGTGAGAGGAACCGCAAACATGGGCACTTTGATCGGTCTGATGGGGAGTGCCTACTTGATTTTCGTCGTGCTGGCCATCGTGCTCGTCGTCAGCTGGATCATCCTGCCGTTCGCCATTCTGGGAACAAAGCCGCTGCTGCGCCAGCTGATCAGCGAAGTCCGTCGCAATAACGAATTGCTGGAAAAAGGGCTGCCGACGTACAGACTCCCGCCTGCACCGGCGCCGCCGGACGCTTGAAGACCGTCGTCCATGCTGCGGGCCGTCGCGATTCGCTGGGCCGGCGGTTACGTCGTTGCGTGAGGCGAGCTACCTTGTATGCGACCTCGTGAGTCTGGATCCGAGGCAGAAGCCGGTTGGTGTGCCACGTTCCTCCGACCGGAAGGTTCCGCGCGGTGCGGGTACCGCGACGCGAGGTGACCTGACTGGCGGTACAACATCGCAGCGGTCAGGGGTTACGCGGTCGGCCGCGCCTGCGATGCCGGTAGCGGAAATGCGCTAATCCCCGGGGTCGATCGCTGCGCGGGTGCGCCGCCCGGCCCCCTCGCTTGAGCAGCGGCTACTTGATCGCCAGCCGCTCCATTCGATAGCGCATCGCTCGGAACGTGATGCCGAGCAGCTTGGCCGCCGCGGTCCTGTTGTAGCGCGTTTTCTCGAGCGCCTCGTTGATCGCTGAACGCTCGACGCGGTCGAGGTAATCCTGCAGCGGCCATTTTTCGCCCGCCGGCACGGGCGCGTCGCTCTCGTCGGCGACGGGCGTAAGGTGCAGGTCGTCAGCCGAAATGCGCGTCGGATCGGGGGCCAGCGACAGCCCGCGTTCGAGGATGTTCTCGAGCTCGCGCACGTTACCCGGAAACGGGTAGCGTTCGAGCGCGGCGATCGCCTCGACCTCGAGGCCGGCGCCACTGCCTCGCGCGAGCTTCATCAGGATCGCGTTGGCGATCAGCGGAATGTCCTCGCGCATTTCGCGCAGGCTCGGCATCGACAGCTCGATCACGTGCAGGCGGTAGTAGAGGTCCTGCCGGAACTCGCCGTTGTCGACGAGCGCGGACAGATTCTTGTGCGTGGCGCTGATGAGCCGCGTGTCCACGGCGTCCTCGCTGGTCGATCCGACCTTTCGCACTTTCTTTTCCTGGATCGCGCGCAGCAGCTTCACCTGCATCGCGAGCGGGAGGTCCGCCACTTCGTCGAGGAACAGCGTCCCGCCGGTGGCGGCCTGGAAGAACCCGTCCCGGTCGGTTTCGGCGCCGGTGAAGGCGCCTTTGCGATAGCCGAAGAATTCGCTTTCCATCAAATTCTCGGGAATGGCGCCGCAGTTGACCGCGATGAACGCAAACTCCGCGCGCGGCCCCTTCAGGTGAATCATGCGTGCGGCGAGCTCCTTGCCGCTGCCCGATTCGCCATTGATGAACACTGGCGCCTGGCTCTTGGCAAGCCGATCGATCATGCCGCGGACCTGCTGCATCGCCGGCGACTCGCCCAGGAGCTGGTAGCTCGCGGACGCTTGCGGTTTCTCCGGCACCTTGAGTGCCTGCTTCACCAGCGCGCGCAGTTGCTCGAGCGCGACCGGCTTGGCGAGGTAGTCGAACGCGCCGGCTTTCAGCGCAGCGACCGCGTTCTCGGGGCTGCCGAACGCCGTGATCACGGCGACCGGTACATCGAGTCCCTTGTGCGAGATATGCTCGACGACGCGCAGTCCCTCGCCGTCGGGGAGGTTCCAGTCCGTCAGGCAGAGGTCGTAAGCGTCGCGATCGAGCATGCGCATCGCGTCTGCGACGGTTTCCGCCCGCTGCGTATCGAGACCCATCCGTGACAATGTCATCTCGAGCAGCTCGAGCAGATCCGGCTCGTCATCGACGACGAGCACTTTGGGCTGACCACGAATTTTGCGGGACATGATTTGAGCTTGTAGGAATGCGATCGTAAGGGCGCTAGTGTAGCCGCTGGGCTGCCCCGGCCGGTGTCAGGGCGCGCTTGAATGTCAGCCGGAACATTGCGCCGGGCGTTTTGGGCAGCAGTTCCAGTGCGCACCCATTTGCGTCGGCGAGCTCGCGGGCGATGTAGAGACCGAGGCCCGTACCGCCGGAACGCGTCGTGAAGAACGGCTCGAAAATCTGCGCGCGGTACTCGGTGGGCACGCCAGGCCCGTCGTCC
>JBDTNI010000052.1:0-8993 GCA_039933815.1 Betaproteobacteria bacterium | reverse complement strand
TAGAAGTGCGAGTTGCCGAATCCGGGCGTCCGGTAATAGCGACACACAGGGTTCGCGCCCGCCACGGGGGACGAGTACGCGAGAAACCGCAAGCCGGTCCGCTCCCACCCGGCGTGCACGCCCGAATCGAGATCCGCGGCCTCCGCGGCGCTCGTCGTGATGAAGAAATGGTCGAGCGACCGGTTGTAGAACTCGATGGCGACCTGCTGGTCCGCCGGGCCCGGGGCATTCGGCGTCAGGTACTGGCGCGTCAACGGCAGCATGTTGTCGAGCCTCGAATAGTCGTCGGAGCCCGTCGGATTGCTGCACGACGCGTCACCGCTCCACAACCCCCCGCGCACCTCGTAGTAGCCGGCGCTCGCCAGCAACGTCAGCAGCCCGGCTCCGCTCGATCCGGGCTCCGTCGTGCCGCGCGTGTACACGACGGCCGTGAAGCTCGTGCCGTCCTCGAAGGCGTCGTCGCCGTGCGTGACGCCCTCGCTCCATTTCTTGAGATCGCCCTGCGGGTGATGAATGATGGAAACCGTCGTCGCGGTCGCCACGGGTTCCGCGCGCCACGCCGAAAAATGGCTGCCCGACGGCGGCGGCACGTTGAGGCGCACGAGCGCCCAGTCCCAATCGTCGCTGCGCGCCAGCAGCGCGGCGCCGCTGGCCTGCTGGATGAACGGGGGCACGCCGCCGCTGCCGCACGACGCGGCCTCGAAGAACCAGAACGTGTTGAGCGTGCTGGCCGCCAGCGCCGAATCGATGCAATGCGCAGCCGAGAAGAAGTACGGCGTGTTGCTCGACAGCGAGTCGTTGAGCAGCGTGCCGGTGCACAGGTACGTGAAGCCGTCTTCCTTGGTCATCTCCTCGGCGGCGACGGCTTTCGTGCTGTCGAGAAACGCCGGCGTTCGCGGATTGACGCATGCGACGTCGACGTTGCACGGCCCCGCCAGGCCGATGTCCTGCACGTTCTTCGCATCGAGCTTCGTCAGCGACGCCGTCGACACGACCTGGTGAGACACGCGCAGCAGCGTCAGCGTTGTCGCGTTCACGTCGACACCGGCCGCGACGCTCAATTCGAGTGTCGCGACATCGCCGTCGAGGACCGGCGACCAGTAGCCGCCGAATCGCGCGGCATCGGACGCGATCACGCGCGCGGCGACCGGGCCGAACGGCTGCGCGTGCGCGCCGTTGCCGACAAAGCGCAGCGCCACGCCCGTCGAAGCCGGCGTGATCGAAAGCGCTACCCGCAGGGCCGACGCGCCCGGCGAAGCGACGTCGACCTTCGCGGCGCGGCCTCCGTCGGCGAGCGACTGCCACGCAAGCGTATCGAGTCGAAGCGTCTGCGACTCCGGAGGAACCTCGCGCGGAAACGCCACGGCGAGCCCCTTGAGCGTGGACGTCTTGCCCCCTGTACGTGCGCCGGACGCGTTGCGCAGCCGCAGCGACGCGCGTTCCGCCGCCGTCGGCTCGGGCAACGCGACGCGCGTCGCGGGCGCAGCGGCCAGCAAGATCAGCGCGGCGGTCGCGGATTTCGCAGTGGTGGCGCGCAGCGCGGCCGGTGGCACGGCCGTGATCGGCGTCTCGGCGTAAGCCAAGGTCCAGCCCGCAACCGAGGCGGCCACGACGATGCCCGCCATCGCACGCGCGCAAATTCCGTTCATTCAATCTCCTGATTTCGCGTCAAGTAACGCGACGAGGACAACGCGCTGTCGACGACAACCCCCGCGACGACCCCACCAAGATGCCGCGGATCGTCCGTGTGACAACGCGCCGACCGTGCCTTCGGCCGACCAGCGGTGCAGGCCGTTAATGGACCGGCGAAACGCGCAGCGGTTCCGCGGGGGCGGCGAGGCACGTTGCAAGCATTGCGCCCCACGCCGGCAACGCGAATCCGAACGTGCGTGCAAACCGCGACGCGTCGAGCACGCCGTAAAGCGGCCGCCGAGCCGGCGTCGGGTATTCGGCGGTGGGTATCGGCGTGATGCGCGTCCCGCGATTCGCGAGGATCGCCTTGGCGAACGCATACCAGGTGCACGAGCCCTGTGCGGACAGGTGATAGAGGCCTGCGCGATCGGCGAGGTGCGCGCGACCGCGCGACACGAGCGTGGCGGTGGCTTCCGCCAGTGCGCGTGCCCAGTTCGGCACGCCGCGCTGATCGTCGACAACGCGCAACTCGTCGCGCTCGGCCGCGAGTCGCAGCATCGTCGTCAGAAAATTCTGGCCGTGGCGCGCGTAGACCCAGCTGGTGCGCAACGTCAGCGCGTCCGCACCGCTCTGCGCGATCGCGACTTCGCCCGCGCGCTTGCTTTCGCCATAGACGTTGACGGGCGCGGGCGCAGCGTCCTCGGTGTAGGGCGCGGAGCCGTTGCCGTCGAATACATAATCGGTCGAATAGTGGATCAGCAGCGCGCCGACGCGCCTGGCTTCGGTTGCGAGCACGCCGGGCGCAGTGCCATTGACGGCGAACGCCAGCGACCGTTCGCGTTCGGCGCGATCGACGGCCGTGTAGGCGCCAGCGTTGACGATGAACTGCGGTGCGATGCGGCGGACCACGTCGACGATCGTCGCGGCATCCGCCAGGTCGAGCTTCGCGCGGTCGCATGCGACCACCGTCCCGCACGGCGCCAGCGCCGCGGCGAGCTCACGTCCCAACTGCCCGTTGGCGCCCGTCAGGAGGATCGTCGGCGAATCGATCGTCATCCCCGGGTCGTCACGAATAGCACGCGGCGTCGGCGAGCAGAACGCCGGCGGCGTCCTTTGGCGACAGCGTGGGCTCGAGGCCGCTCGGCCACGGGATCGCGAGCGCCGCATCGTTCCAGAGCAACGTGCGCTCGTGCTCGGGATACCAGTAGTCGGTGGTCTTGTACAGAAATTCGGCAGCGTCCGACACGACGACGAAGCCGTGCGCGAAACCCGGTGGAATGAACATCATCGTACGGTTTTGTGCCGACAGCGTGGTGGCCACGTGACGTCCGAACGTCGGCGACCAGCGCCGCAGGTCCACGGCGACGTCGAACACCTCGCCCTCGATCACGCGGACGAGCTTGCCCTGCGCGTGCTCGATCTGGTAGTGGAGGCCGCGCAGCACGCCACGGCGCGACCGCGAGTGATTGTCCTGGACGAACCGTTCGTCGATACCCGCGCCGGCGAACGCGCGCTCGTTCCAGCTCTCGAAGAAAAACCCGCGCGCGTCGCCGAACACGCGCGGCTCGACGAGCTTGACGTCCGGGATCGCCGTGGGAATGACCTGCATCAGAAACCGTCGGGCTCGTCGAGCATTCGCAGCAGGTATCGACCGTAGCTGTTCTTCGCCATCGCGGAACCCAGCCGATGCAGCTGCTCGGCATCGATGTAGCGCAACCGGTACGCGATCTCCTCCGGGCACGCGATCTTCAGCCCTTGCCGCCGCTCGATCGTCTCGATGTACTGCGACGCTTCGAGCAGCGATTCGTGCGTCCCCGTGTCGAGCCAGGCCATCCCGCGGCCCATCACCTCGCAGGCGAGGTCGCCCCACGCCAGGTATTGGCGGTTGACGTCGGTGATCTCGAGCTCGCCGCGCGCCGAAGGCGCGAGCGATTTCGCGACGTCGATCACGCGATTGTCGTAGAAGTACAGCCCGGTCACCGCGTACCGCGACTTCGGAGCCGCCGGCTTCTCCTCGAGGCTGACGACCCTGCCGCTCCTATCGAACTCGGCCACGCCGTAACGTTCGGGATCGGCGACCGGATACGCGAAGATCGTCGCGCCCGACACGCTGGCCGCGGCGCGTTGCAGTTGCGGCTGGAGGTCGTGCCCGTAGAAGATGTTGTCGCCGAGGACGAGCACGCAGTCCTGCGTGCCGATGAAGTCGCGACCGATGATGAACGCCTGCGCCAGACCGTCCGGTGACGGCTGCACCGCGTACCGGAGATCGAGGCCCCAGCGCGCGCCGTCGCCGAGCAACTGCGAGAATCGAGGCGTGTCTTCGGGCGTCGAGATCAGCAGGATGTCACGGACACCGGCCAGCATCAGCGTCGACAGCGGGTAATAGATCATCGGCTTGTCGTAAACGGGCAGTAGCTGCTTCGACACGACCTGCGTGACCGGATAGAGCCGCGTGCCCGAGCCGCCGGCGAGGATGATCCCCCTGCGCGTCGTCACGCCGCCCTCTGCGCACCGTTACGCATAGTGCAGATCCACCCACTGTCGGTATTCGGCGTTCAGCACGCTGCGCAGCCATTCGTCGTGGGCGAGGTACCAGTCCACCGTGCGTCGGAGGCCGGACTCGAACGTCTCGGACGGCTCCCAACCGAGTTCGCGGCGAATCTTCGACGCGTCGATCGCGTAGCGCCGGTCGTGCCCCGGCCGGTCGGCGACGTAGGTGATGAGCTGCTCGCAGCGGGAGCCGGGCCGGCGCTCGTCGATCAGTCCGCACAACGTCCGCACGACATCGATGTTCGCCATTTCGGCATTGCCGCCGACGTTGTAGGTCTCGCCGGGACGTCCGGCCGCGAGCGCCGCGCGGATGGCGGCGCAGTGATCGCCGACATACAGCCAGTCACGCACGTTGCGACCGTCACCGTACATGGGCAGCGGTCTGCCGCCCAGCGCGTTGACGATCATCAGCGGAATGAGCTTCTCGGGAAACTGGATCGGCCCGTAGTTGTTCGAGCAGTTCGTCGTCAGCGTCGGCAGGCCGTACGTGTGGTGGTAGGCGCGAACGAGGTGATCGGAAGACGCCTTCGACGCTGCGTACGGGCTGTTCGGCGCGAACGCCGTCGTCTCGGAGAATGCGGGATCGTCGGGGCCGAGCGACCCGTAGACCTCGTCCGTGGAAACATGCACGAACCGGAACGCCGCGCGTTCCGGCTGCGGCAGCGCCGCCCAGTGCGCACGCACGCACTCCAGAAGCGAGAACGTGCCGACGACGTTCGTCTCGATGAACGCCGCAGGGCCGTGGATCGAACGATCGACGTGCGTCTCCGCGGCGAAATTCACGACAGCGCGCGGCTGGTGGCGCGCGAGCAACGCGGCGACCGTCGTCGGGTCACCGATATCCCCGCGCACGAAGACGTGCCGCGCATCGTCGGCGAGCGACGCCAGGCTGCGCGCATTGCCCGCATACGTAAGCTTGTCGAGATTTACAAGTGGTTCGTCGTGGCGCGCGAGCCAATCGATCACGAAATTGGCGCCGATGAATCCGGCTCCGCCGGTGACGAGAATCATGGAGTGGGCATTTGAATGCAGCGCGGCGAGTTTAGCATCGGGTCTCCGCGTGCCACCGCCCGGCGTCCAGCTAGGCGCGCGGCGCCACGCCGTAGTAGTCGAGATACCAGTCGACGAAGCGCGAGAGCCCATCGGCGAGCGGGGTCCGCGGCGCGAACCCGGTTGCGGCCTGCAGGCGCTCGATCGATGCACAGGTGGCCTTCACGTCGCCGGGCTGCATCGGGCGATCGCGACGGATCGCCGCGCGTCCGAGCAGTCGTTCGAGTACGCCGATCAACGTGCCGAGATCCACCGCGTCGTGGTTGCCGATGTTGTAGATCGCATAGGGCGCAACACCGTCGCGCGCGATCGGCGGCTGCTCGAGCACGCGAACCACGCCCTCGACCACGTCGTCGACGTACGTGAAGTCGCGGGACATGTCGCCGCCGTTGAACACGTCGATCGGCGCCCCGTCGACGATGGCCTTCGTGAACAGCATCGGCGCCTGATCGGGTCGTCCCCACGGACCGTACACGGTGAAGAACCGCAGGCCGGTCGTCGGCAGGCCGAACAGGTGGCTGTAGCTGTGCGCCATCAGCTCGTTGGCTTTCTTCGACGCCGCGTACAGACTCACCGGGTGGTCGACCGCCTGGTCCTCCGAGAACGGAAGGGCGTGATTGGCGCCGTACACCGACGACGACGACGCGTAGACGAGATGGCCGACCTGCGCCGCGCGGCATCCCTCGAGCACGTGGCCGAACGCCACGAGGTTGTTGCGCACGTACGCGCCGGGATTCACCAGCGAATGACGCACGCCGGGCTGCGCCGCGAGGTGCACCACGGCGGCGAACGGCGCCGACTCGAAGAGCTCGCGGCACGCACCGGCATCGGCGAGATCGAGCGGCAGGAATGCGAATCGCCGGCTCGGCGCGAGTTGCGCAAGGCGAGATTCCTTGAGCGACACCGCGTAGTACGGATCGAGATTGTCGACGCCGGTCACGTCCACGCCGGCGTCGAGCAGCACCCGTGCCACGTGCATGCCGATGAATCCGGCGACGCCTGTCACCAGCACGCGCCGCCCTTCGAGCGTCGATGTCATGGCGCGCGAGCCGACCGATCCAGCGCACGAAGCTTCGCGTGTTTGAGAAAGCTCGCAAATGCGCCGATCGCGATGTGCGCGAAACCCGCCGCGCCATCGAGAAATCCGAGCCTGAGCACGTAGAACCGCAGGAAGCGTGCAATCGGCGACGCCGCCATCGCGAAGCTCGAACTGCGTTGACCTCGCGCGTGCAGCGCGTCCGCCTGCAGCGTCGTGTAGCGATTCTGCTTCGCGATGTAGCGCTCGATCGATTCGGCCGACTCGTGCAACAGATCGCCGTCGAGGCGCCCCACCGGGCCGTCCGCGACGACCCGCTCGTGTACGGGGTCATCGCTCCAGCGCGCGCGCTGACGGTCGAACAGGCGGGCCGTCCAGTCGGGATAGCCTTCACCGTGCGACAGCCAGCGTCCGAGAAATCGGTTGCGTCGGGCGAGCGCGTACGCCGGGTGCGGTGGATTGCCGCGCGCGAACAGCGTCACGATTGAATCGCGCAGTGCCGGCGAAAGCCGCTCGTCGGCGTCGAGGCACAGCACCCACTCGAACTTCGCCTGCGCGACGGCGAACTGCTTCTGCGGACCGAACCCCATCCACGCGTGGGACACGACGCGCGCGCCGCAGCGCCGCGCGGTTTCTACGGTATGATCGCCGCTGCCCGAATCGACGACCAGCGCATCGGCGCAGAACGGCGCGGACAGCAGGCATTCCGCGATGTCGTTCGCGGCATCGCGCGTTATCACCACCAGCGAAACGGGAAGCGGCCCGGTCATGCGCATTTCGAATCGCCACGGCCTGCTGCGGCGTACGTCGAACCTCGTCGGCGAAAGACTGGCGCGATTTTACGTGGTTTGCCCGCCCGTCCACGACGGCTGCGCGACGGCCGCGCCCGGCACGCGTTTGCTGCATCGCGCGCGGTGAGGTCCGTCCTGATCGTCCGGCCGTCGTCGCTGGGCGATATCGTGTACGCATTGGCGGTGGTCGTCGACGTGCGCCGCGAGTGGCCCGATGCGGCGATCGACTGGGTGGTGGAGCCGGGCTTCGCGCCGCTCGTCGGCCTGAGTCCCGAGGTGCGGCGCGTGATTCCGTTCGGCCTGCGCCGCTGGCGCAACGCCCCGTTTGCGTCGGCGACATGGAGCGACATGCGGGCGTTCCGCGCCACGTTGCGCGACTCGCGCTATACGGCGATCCTCGATCTGCAGGAACAGGTCAAGGGTGCATTGATCGCGCGCACCGCGCGGGGCACGCGCCACGGCTTCGATCGGGCAAGCATCCGCGAGCCGCTCGCGACGCTCGGCGACGACGTTCACCATCGGGTGTCGCGCGACCTCCATTTCCTCACGCGCTGCCGGCTGCTCGCGGCGGCGGCGCTCGGCTACCGGTCAGACACGCCGCCGCTTTGGAACCTGCGCGCGCCGGCCGCGCCGCCATTCGCCGCCCGGCCCTACGCCGTCGTGCTGCACTCGACGAGCCGCGATGACAAGCTGTGGCCGGAGACCCGCTGGCGCAGCGTGATCGCGGCCATCAGCGCGGCCGGGTTGGCGACGGTGCTGCCGTGGGGCAGCGCGGCCGAGGAAGCGAGAAGCCGCCGGCTCGCTCACGGCATCGACCATGCGATCGTGCCGGCGTGGCTGTCGTTGCCGGACGTGGCCGCGCTCCTGTCGCGCGCCGAGTTTGCCGTCGGCGTCGACACCGGCTTCACCCACCTTGCCGCGGCATTGCACACGCCCACCGTCGCGATCTTCACGGCGACCGAACGTGCGCTGCACGGCGTTGCCGCCACCGGTCCCCACGCCCGGGACTTGGGCGATGTCGGCGTCGTCCCTGCGGTCGACGACGTGCTAGCGTCGATCGGCACGAATCTCAGCGGCGCGCCGCGCTGCTGATCACGGTCCGGTGAGGCACGTCTACACGCTGCTGTGGCTCGTCGCGCTGCCGCTCATGCCGCTGCGGCTCTGGTGGCGCGGCCGGCGCGAGCCGGGTTATCGCACGTTCGTCGGCGAACGCTTTGGCGTGTACCGCTCGCCTGTCGACCCTTCGCAGACCGGGCTCGTCTGGATCCACGCGGTGTCGCTCGGCGAAACGCGGGCGGTCGCTCCGCTGATCGAACGACTGCGCCGGGAGATGCCCGATCAGCGGATCCTGCTCACGCACATGACGGCCACCGGCCGCGAAGCCGGACGCGCACTGTATGGCACAGAGGTCGTCCAGGCCTGGCTTCCCTACGACGTCCCATTCGCCGTGCGCGGCTTCCTCGCGCATTTTCGCCCCCGGGCCGGCCTGCTCGTCGAGACGGAGCTGTGGCCGAACGTGGTGGCCGAATCGTCACGTGCCGGCGTCGCGTTGTTCCTGGTCAACGCGCGTCTTTCCGAACGCTCGGCGCGCCGCTACGCACGGATCACATCGTTGTCGGCGCCGATGTTTCGCGCGTTGAAGGGCACGGCTGCGCAATCCGACGCCGACGCGCGGCGACTCGCCGACGCGGGAGCGATCCGCGTCGCGGTGACCGGCAACCTCAAGTTCGACGTTGCAGTGCCCGCCGCGGAGCGCCAGCGGGGACGCGAGCTTCGCGCACAATTCGGCGCCGCGCGCCCGGTGCTGCTGCTCGCCTCCACGCGAGACGGCGAGGAGGCGCTGCTGCTCGACGCTTACGCGCGGTCGCGCGACATACTGCCAAAATCGCTGCTGCTGGTGGTGGTGCCGCGCCACCCGCAGCGCTTCGACGCGG
>JBDTNI010000051.1:0-9031 GCA_039933815.1 Betaproteobacteria bacterium | reverse complement strand
GTGCGGCGGCGCTGCGCCAGCTGTCGAACGGCCAGGCGATCGTGGCGGATCAGCCCGTTCCGCCTGGTCTTTATGGCAACGCGCCGTCCGTCGCCTTGAACGTGTCCTACGACCCCGCGGCGGCGAAGGCGCTGCTCGACCGCTTCGGGTACAAGGACCGCAACGGCGATGGCTATCGCGAGATGCCCGACGGACAGCCGCTGACGCTGCGCAAAGGCTCGACGACGGACGCAGCGGCGCGCGCGAGTGACGAGCTGTGGAAGCGGAACATGAACGCCATCGGCATCCGCATCGAGTTCATCAAGAACAAGTGGCCGGAACTCAACAAGATGACCGAGGCGGGCCAGATGATGATGTGGGGGCTGGGATGGATCAGCGGCATCCCGGACGGCGACCCGTTCTACAGCTATCTCGTCAGCAACAACATCGGCACGTCGAACGACGCGCGGCTGCGTCTGCCCGAATACGACCGCCTTTACGACAAGGCGCACGCGCTGCCCGACGGCCCCGAACGCAACGCGATCTACCGGAAGCTGAACGAGCTGATCGCCAACTACGCGCCGTGGATTCTCGCCGACTATCCTTACCGCAACGATCTGACGCAGCCGTGGCTTCGGGGCTTCAAGCAGAACCCGTTCCAGCGCTGGCAGTGGGCGTACTACGACGTCGACCGGCCCTGAAGCCGGTCGGCTGATCGCCGACGCCGCGTTCAGGCGGCGGCCGACAGTGCGACGGCCCCGGCGCGCGTATCGTGCGCCACGGGGCGCGTTTCGGTGCCCCCCGCGCCGATGCAGAAAAGGTCTGCAATGATTGCCGTGAAGTCGCTGTGGCCGCTCATCAAGGAATCCGTCTCCCAGTGGTCTGACGACTACGCACCGAGCATGGGGGCAGCACTCGCCTACTACACGATCTTCTCGATCGCGCCGCTGCTCGTCATCACGATCGCCGTCGCCGGCTTCGTATTCGGGGCCGAGGCGGCGCACGGCGAGATCTTTTCCCAGTTGCGGGGCGTCATCGGCGACGACGGCGCGACGGCGATACAGGGCCTCGTCAAGAGCGCCAGCGAAACCGGCAAGGGAACGTTTGCAGCGATCGCCGGCGTGGTCACGCTGCTGCTTGGCGCGACGACGGTTTTCGGTGAACTGCAGTCGGACCTCGACCGGATCTGGGACGCGCCGAAATCGACCGAATCGGGCATCAAGACGTTGCTCAAGGGCCGGTTGCACGCGTTCGGAATGATCCTCGGCGTAGGCTTCCTGCTGCTGGTGTCGCTCGTGCTGAGCGCCGGGCTTTCCGCGCTCGCGAAATTCTGGGACGGCTGGTTCGCCGGATGGGAGTGGGCACTGCAGGCGGTCAATTTCGTCGTCAGCTTTGCCATCATCACCGGGCTCTTCGCGATGATCTACAAGCTGCTCCCGCGCGTGCGCATCGAGTGGCGCGACGTATGGGTCGGCTCGATGGTCACGTCGCTGCTGTTCGCCGTGGGCAAGCTCCTGATCGGGCTCTATCTGGGGAAGAGCGGCGTCGCGTCCGGATTCGGCGCCGCGGGATCGCTCGTCATCGTGCTGCTGTGGGTCTACTACTCGTCGCAGATCTTCCTGCTCGGCGCGGAATTCACCAAGACGTACGCGCACAGCCACGGCAGCCGGACCGGCCAGGCGATGCCTTCCGGCGCCGGCGCCAAGGCTCCGCAGAGCGGACCGGGCGCACCCGCCGAAAAGCCGCGCGCCGAGTCGCCCGCGCCGTACGGGCCGGCAGCGGAAGAAGAGGGTCTGCTCGCCGGGTACAGCCGCCTTCGAATCGCCGCCGGCGTTGCCGCGGGTGTCGGGCTCGTCACCGGCGAGATCGCGAACGCGCTGCGCGAACGTCGCGCCGCCCGGCGCGGCAGGCGCTGACCGGTCAGCCGGGCCGTCCCGGCGGGTGGATGCTGTCCACCCACTCGACGTGCTCGGGATTGGCCTCGACGTTGGGCAGGTCGAGATTGACGACGACGGGCTCCTGTCCGCTGCGACAAAGCACGCACGACAGCGGCTCGGAGTCGCTCGCGTTGATCTCCTGATGGGGCGCAAACGGCGGCACGTAGATGAAATCGCCGGGCCCCGCTTCCGCGGTGAACTCGAGCCGGTCGCCCCATTTCATTCGCGCGCGGCCGCTGACGACGTAGATGACGCTCTCGACCGGCCCGTGGTGATGGGCGCCCGTCTTCGCGTTCGCCTGGATGACGACCGTTCCCGCCCACAGCTTTTCGGCGCCGGCGCGCGCGTGATCGATCGCCGCCGCCCGGCTCATCCCCGGCGTCTGCGCGGTATTCGAGTCGAGCTGGTCCGCTTTGACGACGCGAACGCCGTGATGACGCCATTTCGATTCGGATGCCATGCCGATCTCCGTTCCCGGACCGCCGCCGCGATCCGATTACAAGCTTAAGGCGAACCGGTCTTTGGATTACCGTCGCTGCGGCCTTATCTTCAACCGATCTACCACCACGAGCACCTTCCGGAGCCGCGATGTCCCGCATCTACGTCATTCATGAAAACGACGCCTGGGTCGCGCCGCTGCGCGCCGCTTTCGACCAATTGAGCCTCCCGTACGCGGAATGGTTTATCGACACCGGCACGCTCGATCTCGGCGAGGCCCCGCCGGCCGGCGTGTTCTACAACCGGATGAGCGCATCGTCGCATACGCGAGGCCACCGCTACGCGCCCGAGCTGACCGCAGGCGTGCTCGCCTGGCTGGAATCGCACGGCCGCCGTGTCGTCAACGGCGGTCGCGCACTGCAGCTCGAGATCAGCAAGATGGCGCAATACGCGGCGCTGGCGCGCTACGGCATCCGCGTCCCGCGGACGATCGCCGCCGTGGGCCGCGACGCCATCCTGCAGGCGGCGCGCACGATGCCTTCGCGGTTCATCACCAAGCACAACCGGGCGGGCAAGGGGCTCGGCGTGCGGCTCTTCGACGCCGTCGACGCCCTCGAGCGGTACGTCGACGGCGACGAATTCGAGCCGTCGGTCGACGGCGTGACGCTGGTCCAGCAATACATCGACGCACCGGAGCCGTTGATCACGCGCGTCGAGTTCATCGGCGGAAAGTTGTTTTACGCGGTGCGCGTCGACACGTCGCTCGGCTTCGAGCTGTGTCCCGCGGATGCGTGCCGGATCGACGACATCGCGTGCCCGGTCGGCGAAACAGCGGCGGCGGCGACGCCGCGGTTCCGGATCGTCGACGGGTTTTCCCACCCGGTCGTCGATCGCTACCGGCGTTTCCTCGCCGACAACGACATCGGCGTCGCCGGTATCGAATTCATCACGGATCGTGACGGCGAAATCCATACCTATGACGTCAATACCAACACGAACTACAACCCCAACGCCGAACGCGAGGCGGGCCTTTACGGCATGCGTGCGATCGCCGCCTATCTCGGCGCCGAGCTGCGCGCGCTCGAACGGCGTCAGCCGCCCGACCGCGCCGCCCGCATGACGCATCCGTCGGCGAATCGACGGCCGCGCACGGGCTTCGCTGCGACGTCGTCCGGCAACGGAGGATAATGACGGATTCGCACAGGAGAAACGCCATGGCCAACGCTCGGGAAGTCGTCATCGTCAACGGTGCCCGCACGGCAATCGGCGATTACGGCGGTTCGCTGAAAGACATTCCGCCCACGGACCTCGGCGCGCGCGTCGTCCGCGAAGCCGTCGCCCGCGCCGGCGTCGATCCGGCGCAGATCGGCCAGTGCGTGTTCGGCAACGTGATCCACACCGAGGCAAAGGACATGTACCTGTCGCGCGTGGCCGCGGTCAACGGCGGCCTGTCGCACGAAAGCGGCGCGCTGACGCTGAACCGGCTGTGCGGCAGCGGCCTGCAAGCCATCATCAGCGCATCGCAGTACATCATGCTCGGCGACGTCGATGCCGCAGTCGGCGGCGGCGCCGAGAGCATGAGCCGCGCGGCCTACGCCGACGTCACGCAGCGCTGGGGCGCACGGATGGGCGACAGCAAGTCGATCGACATGATGGTCGGCGCGCTGACGGATCCGTTCGACACGATCCACATGGGCGTCACGGCGGAGAACGTCGCGACGAAGTGCGGCATCAGCCGCGAGCAGCAGGATGCGTTCGCCGTCGAAAGCCATCGGCGCGCGGGCGTCGCGCTGAAGGAAGGCCACTTCAAGTCGCAGATCCTGCCGATCGAGCTCAAGAGCAAGAAGGGACCGATCGCCTTCGACACCGACGAGCACGTGCGCGGCGACGCCACCGCCGAAGGCATGGCCAAGCTGCGCGCGGTGTTCGCCAAGGAAAAAGGCACGGTCACCGCCGGCAACGCGTCGGGGATCAACGACGCCGCGGCGGCCGTCGTGCTGATGGAAGCGGCGGCGGCACAGCGCGCGAACCTGAAGCCAATGGCAAGGCTCGTCGCTTACGGGCACGCCGGCATCGACCCGAAAATCATGGGTCTCGGCCCGGTCAGCGCCGTCAAGGCGGCGCTGCAGAAGGCCGGCCTGTCGATCCGCGACATCGACGTCATCGAATCAAACGAGGCGTTCGCGGCGCAGGCGATCGGCGTGAACCAGCAGCTCGACCTCGACCCCGCGAAAGTGAATCCCAATGGCGGCGCCGTGGCGCTCGGCCATCCGATCGGCGCGACCGGCTGCATCCTGACGATCAAGGCGATGTACGAGCTGCAGCGCACCGGCAAGCGCCATGCGCTGATCACCATGTGCATCGGCGGCGGACAGGGCATCGCGGCGATTATCGAGCGGATGTGATGGGCGCACCCTGCCGGCAGCTTCCGGACATGGGCTGAATGACGCGCGACTTTCCGCTGCTCGTCGTCGCACTGACGGTCTCGGCGTACTGGCTGCGTGTCGGCACGATGGTCGTTCGCGCGCGGCGGCGCCAGCATCACGACGTCGGCGTGATCCCGGAACGCGCCGCGGAACGCGCACTGTGGCTCGTGCTCGTGCCGCTGGTCGCGGCCTGGTGCGCGCTGCCGTGGATCGCTTTGACGCGCGCCACCGGGCCGCTGGCCGTGCCGCCATTCGCGCACGACGGCATCTACACGGGCGTGCGGTGGGTCGCCGCGCTGGCGGTTGTCGGATGCCTGCTGCTGACGCTGCAGTGCTGGCGGCGCATGGGGCGTGACTGGCGGATGGACATCAGCGACCGCAACACGTCGCTGATCACCGACGGGCCCTTCGCGCGGATCCGGCACCCGATCTATGCGTTCAGCATCGTCATGATGATCGCCACGGCGATCGTGCTACCGTCGTTGCCGATGATCGCCATCGCCCTCGCGCACGTGATGCTGATGAACCTGAAGGCGCGCAGCGAGGAAGCGCATCTCGCGCGCATGCATGGCGACACGTATCGCCGCTATATCGAGCGCACCGGTCGCTTCGTGCCGCGGGGAGCGGTGCGCGATTCCTGACCGACGTGCCACCGTGAAACGCGGCCGCTCCGCGCGGCGGCGAGCCGTCGGAGCCTCGGCGGCCATCTTTTTCGGCGCGTGGCTGGCGATCGAACCCTGCATCGCGCGGCCGGCCGGCATACCTGCCGATGTCGCCCCGCGACTTGCGGCGCTCGATTGCGCGCGCGTCGACGCGGCAGGCGTACGCGACGTGCTGGCGCGCGTCCCGGCGCCGCGGATCGTGCTGCTGCAAGGCAGCGTGCCGATCGTCACGATGGCGCCGTTCGGGCGTTTCCTGATCGCGATGGGCTATCCGCGCGGCCAACTCGTCAACCCGCGCGACGGCGAACTCTCCTACACGAGCTCGGGGGATGCCGCCGAACTCGCCGGCGCACTCGCGTTCGACTACGAGCGCAGTGGACTCGAGCCGATGCTGATCGGCCACAGCCAGGGCGGCATGCAGGCGATTCGCGTGCTGTACGTGCTGGCCGGCGCGTTCGGCGACACGGTCGAGGTCGTCGACTCGTCCACCGGGCAGCCCCTCGGCCGCACGACGATCGTCGACCCGTTCACGCACGCCGTGCGGCCCGTCGTGGGGTTGCACGTCGCCTATGCGTCGGCACTCGCGACCGGCTGGCTGCCCCGCGTGGTGCTGGGCCAGTGGTCGATGCTCGGGCGATTGCGGAAGGTTCCCGACACCGCCGACGAGTTCACCGGCTTCGACATCCCGAACGATCCGATCGCGGGCAACCTGTTCGGCATCGCACCGTACGCGGCGCTCGGCACCGCGAACGTGCGCAACGTCGTGCTGCCTTCGAGCTACGGTCATATCGACCTGCCCCGGGCGGAAGCGCTCGCCGATGACGACGCGCTGCGACGCTGGATCGACGACTGGCAACCGGAAAGCACCGCGGTGTTGCCGCCCGGCGACACGCGGAACATCGTGCACGCCGCGGACGTCTGGCACAGCGTCAAGCGCCAGTGGTGCGTTCAGGCGCAGCGTTTGCTCAGGTTACCGCCGGCGTGACGCGCGCCGGACGCGCCGCGATCGACTTGCGTCGTCGCTTCGGCCTTCGCCGCCCCTGCGCGCAACTGGTGCGCCTGTACACATCTCGATCCTGCGAATGGCCAGCCTGGCAAATTTTTCCGAGTCCGCCGTGCAAAAAGATGCGTTGCCGCACGCCGGCGGGCAGCCGCGCGCGAGCCGGAGTCACCGCGCCGGCCACCGTCGGCGGGCGACAATGACGGCGCTTCCGGGGCGGCTCAACCTGTTCCAGCGGACGATGCTGGACTGGCGGGACTGGCATCCGTACGTCGCCGTGCATGCGGTGCGGATCGACCGGCCGCTCGACCGCGCGGCCGCGACGCGCGCGATCGACGAAACGCTGACGCACGGCGGATTGACCGGGCTGGTGCTCGACCGCGCGGCCGCGCGGTATCAATGGCGCGGCGGCGCCGCGTCGACCACGCTGGAGGTGGTGGAGGCCGGTGCGGACTGGCAGGCGACGCTTGCCGGTGCGTTCGAGCGTCAGCTGAACCTGCCGTTCGTCGAGGACGGCGCGATGGACCCCTTCAGGTTCTTCGCGCTGGATCTCGGCGACGCGTTCTTCCTCGGCTGCGCGTACGACCATTTCGTCGCCGGCGGCGACTCGATCATCGTGCTGCTGAACGCGATCGCCGATCGCTACGCGGGGCATCCGCCCCAGTTGCCGCTGTCGCTGTATCCGCCGACGCACCGGCGGCTCGTCGCGCGCAATCCGCTGCGGTTCATCCGTGGATTAGGGCGGCTGCCGGCGATGGCCGCGAGCTGCCGCAGGACGATACGACCGCGATTCAGGCCCGCGGAGAGCCACGCCACGGCGTTCACGTTCTTCACGCTCGATCGGAGCGAGTTCGCCGCGCTGCGCAGCGCCACCAAGCACTGGCGCGTGACGATCAACGACGCGCTGATGGCGCTTCTGCTGCTCGCACAGGATTCGCTGAATCCCGACCGTGACCGCGGCAAGTCGCGCCATGAGCTCGCCGTCGCATCGATCATCAACTTGCGCGACGCCCACGGCGAGGACGTCCGCACGACGTTCGGCCAGTTCCTGAGTTCGTTTCGCGTGTCGCATCCGGTGCCCGCCGGCATCGATCTCGAGACGCTCGCGCGCGACGTCCATGCCGCGACCTCCCGCATCAAGCGCGAAAAGCTGTACCTCACCACGCTCGGCGCCATCGCGGTCGACCGTGTCGTGGGCCATTTTCGCACGCCCGCCGAGCGGATCAACGTCTATGCGCGGAGCTACCCGGTGGGAGCCGGTGTCTCCTTGCTGAACGTGAACGTGCTATGGCGCAACCCGGACGGCAGTCCCGCGCCGATGTACATCCGCGGCGTCCCGACCGGTCCGGCGTCGCCGCTGGTCGTGGCCGTGACGACGTCCGGCGAGACGCTGTGTGCCGGCGTCACGTACCGGACGTCATCCACCAGCGCCGACGACATCCTTAGAATCCAAACCCATCTCAAAACCCGCATCCACGCCTTGAAATGAATCCACTACGCAGAATCGCGATCACCTCGTTCACTCTCGCAGCACTCGTGCTCGCCGGCTGCATGAGTCAGCCGTTCGACCGCTCGGCCGCGGACCGCGCCGCGGCCGGAGCGCCCGCGTCGACACGCTGGACCACCGACGCGGCGACGGCGGCGCGAATCCTCGCGCTCGACCCCGACCACGTCACCGATCGCGATGTCCGCGAGACGCTGGCCAAGGGGCCGACACCGCGGATCATGCTGCTGCACGGCGGCGTCTTCCCCGTCCATCTGGTGATGGAGTCGTTCGGCGAGTTCCTGACCGGCATGGGCTATCCGGAAGCGCAGATCCGCGATCCGGGCAACGGGGACTGGTCGTACAGCCCGTACCTGCCGACGAGCCAGCTCGCGGGCCTCGTCGCGTGGCAGTACGAGCACGACGGGTTGCACCCGATGCTGATCGGACACAGCCAGGGCGGGCTGTCGGCGGTGAAGATCCTGAAGGACCTCGCGGGCCTGAACGGCAGCACGCTCCGCGTGTGGAATCCGTTGACGGGGACGCTCGAAGAGCGAACGACCATCGTCGATCCGATGACGGGGCGCGAGCGCCCGGCGATCGGCGTGTCGGCGTCCTATGCGTCGGCGGTGGGCGCCGGAGGCTTCGCGCTGATCCTGCCCGGATGGTGGGAGAGCCTGAACACGCTGCGCCAGATTCCCGACACCGTCGACGACTTCACCGGCTACTTCATCGAGGTCGACCTGTTCGCGCTCAGCCTTCCGGGCAACCCGCTCGATCGGCGCTACGAGGCCAGCGGCAGCGCCCATGTCCGCAACATGACGTTGCCGGCGACGTACAGCCACGTCGTCGTTCCCGCCACTGCGTCGCTCGCACAGGACCCCGCGGTGCGCGACTGGGTCAACGCGTATGTTCCGGATACGCCGCACGACACGTCGTCGCTGCCCGCCGCCGCCGCCGATCACGTGCTGTGGGCCGCCGACGCCTGGTACAGCGTGAAACGTCACTGGTGCCTCGAGGCCCAGCGCTGGCTGCGAGCGCAGCGCCCGCGCGTCGCGGCGGAAAGCGCCCCGCGCTGATATCTCGGCGCCGCGGGTAGAATCGGC
>JBDTNI010000050.1:0-9052 GCA_039933815.1 Betaproteobacteria bacterium | reverse complement strand
CGCGCCACGCGCCGAATTCAACGCCCGTGCGGAACCAGCCGCCAATCGTGCCGGCGTCGAGCGTCGCCGTTTCGTTCGCGAAGGCCGTGACGAAATAGTGGTCGAGGCTCGGGTTGTAGAACTCGACGACGCGCGCCGTCGGTTCGGCTGCCGATGCGCCCGCCTGCGCAGCCAGCGCCACGCACGTCGCCACCCACCTACCGAGTCGCCGCATCGATGCCCCCTGTCGCCGGCCCCTGTCGCCGGCCCCTGTCGCCGGCCCCCTGTCGCCGGCCCCGTCGGCCGCGCGGAAGCGCCAGCGCGGGCCTCTGCGGGGTCCTCTGTTCAACGCCGCCGTCTCGAGGCCGGTTGACGGCCTGCCGCTCACCTGATGTGTAAGCGCTTTGGCGCGACGTATTCAGCCCGTGGCGACGGGCGGCCGCTGCGCGGAGTTCGGCCGGAACGCCTTGCAGACGTCGTCGCGCGTCTCGACGTACGGCCCGCCGATCAGGTCGAGACAATAGGGAATGGCCGAAAACACGCCGTCGAGCGTTTCCCTGATCGCCTTGGGCTGGCCGGGAAGATTGACGATCAGCGCCTTGCCGCGCACGACGGCGACCTGACGCGACAGGATGGCCGTGGGCACGTAGCGCAGGCTCACCTGGCGCATCTGTTCGCCGAAACCCGGCAGCACCTTGTGCGCGACGGCCAATGTGGCTTCAGGCGTCACATCGCGTGGCGCGGGGCCGGTGCCGCCGGTGGTCAACACGAGATCGCACCCGACGGTGTCCACCAGGTCGACGAGCGTGCGCTCGATCACCGGCTGCTCGTCGGGAATCACGCGCGACTCGAAACGGTGGGCGGTGATCAGCGCCGATTCGAACCACGCAGTCAATCCCGGAACACCGGCATCGGCATAAACGCCTGACGAGGCGCGATCCGAGATCGAGACCAGTCCGATCAAAAGCGTGCGGTCGTCAGTCATCGTGGCAATGGCCGGGAAGGCGAGGGGCTGCGAATGGCAAGGCGTCAGTCGTCGCCGACGATGCGCTTCAACTCGCGGAACAGCGCGCGCGACTTGTGTGGTGGGGCGCCCCGGGCACGCTCGACCCGCGTGTCCGCGACCAGGCGGGCGAGCGTCTCGCGCGATGCATCGGGGTGCGCGCTCACGAACGCATCGATGCCTTCGGGCTCGTCGAGCACGCGGTCGCGCCAGCGCTCGAGCCGGGCGAACCGCTCGCGTTCGCGGCGCGGTCCGTGACCCCAGTCGGCGAGCGCACGACGCACGCCGTCGGCGTCGATGTCGCGCATCAGCCGTCCGATGTATTGCATCTGGCGGCGTTTCGCTTCGTGGCGCGTGATCGTGCGCGCGAGCGCGATGGCGTCGAAGAGTCGCTCGGGCAGCTCGAGCGATGCCAGCCGTTTCGCGTCCAACCCGACCAGCTCGGCGCCGAGATCCTGCAACGCCTGCATCTCGTGCTTGCGCCGCGTCTTCGAGATCGCGGTGGCTTCGTCGGCCAAAGGCGGATCGTCGCGGGCGATCATCGGGCGCTATCGGTGGGTTTCACGCTGCAGGGGCGGCACCCCTGCAGTGCCGTCGTCCCCCGACGGAGGGCGCCGCGGCCTGCGGGGGCCCTTTGCTATGATAGCCGACAGCCTCGTCCGCCCGATGATGACCGCCTCCGCCAACGCGCTTTCCCGCTCCGAGTCCACGTCACGGCCCGCCCTCGGCGGCGGACAATCGCATTTCCCCGTCACCACCGCCGCACTCGAACGCGTGGCGGCGCGGTTGCTGGATGTCGCGCGGGCGGGCGGGGCCACCGCTGCGGAAACCGAGGTCTCGCAGGCAGTCGGGCAGAGCGTCACCGTCCGCAAGGGCGCGGTCGAGACGATCGCCTACAACCGAGACAAGGGCGTCGGCGTCACCGTGTATGTCGGCGCGCGTCGCGGTCATGCGAGCACCGCCGATTTCGCCGACGAGGCGATCAAGGCCACGGTCGACAAGGCGCTCGCGATCGCCCGCTTCACCGCAGAGGATCCGAACGCAGGCCTCGCCGACGCGGATCGGCTGGCGACCGCATGGCCCGATCTCGATCTCTATCATCCGTGGGATCTGGCGGTCGACGACGCAATCGAGCTCGGGCGGCAGGCGGAGGCCGCGGCGCTCGGCGTCGACCGCCGCATTTCGAACACCGAAGGGGCGAGCGTCTCGCGCGGCGAGTCGGAGTTCCTGTACGCGAATTCACTCGGGTTTTCCGGCGGCTACCGGAGCTCGCGACATCATATCGATTGCGCGGTCATCGGCGAGGCCGACGGCGCGATGCAGCGCGACTACTGGTACACCGCGGCCCGGGCTCCCGAGGATCTGCTGACGCCGGAGCACGTTGGACGTATCGCGGGCGAGCGCACCGTGTCCCGGCTTGGCGCGCGGCAGCTCGGCACGCTCGAATGCCCGGTACTGTTCGAAGCGTCGGAAGCCGGTGATCTCCTCGGTGCGTTCGTGCACGCCGTGTCGGGCGGCAGCCTGTATCGCCGCTCGTCCTTCCTGCTGGATTCACTGGGCACGCCGATCTTCGCGCCGCACGTGAACATCCGCGAGGAACCGCATCTGCCGCGTGCGCGCGGCAGCGCGCCGTTCGACAACGAAGGGGTCGCCACGACCGCGCGCGACGTCGTGACGGACGGCGTGCTCGCCGGCTATTTCCTCGGCAGCTATTCGGCGCGCAAGCTCGGCTTGCAGTCGACGGCCAATGCCGGCGGCGCGCACAACCTCGTGGTTGCCGGCAGCGAGGGTCTCGACGCGCTGCTGCGCCGCATGGGACGCGGCCTTTTCGTGACCGAGCAACTGGGCCAGGGCGTCAATGCCGTCACCGGCGATTATTCGCGCGGCGCCGCCGGCTTCTGGGTCGAGAACGGCGAAATCGCGTATCCGGTCGAGGAGATCACGATCGCCGGGAATCTGAAAGCGATGTTCAGGAACATTGTCGCGCTGGGAAACGATCTCGAACGACGCGGCTCGCGCCACATCGGCTCGATGCTGATCGAGCGGATGACGATTGCCGGTAGCTGAGCCCGCGCGCGGCGGCTGCGGCTTGTCGCGCGACGCGACGCGCGACGCCGTGGAGCCCGAGGGTCGAAAATGATCGAGCCCGCGCTCGACTGGCTCCGGCGTGTCAAAGACCCGCTGCGCAACTCGACCCAGATCGGCCGCTGGATGGCGCGGTGGCCCGCAGGAGACGTGTTCGAGATCCAGCGTCGCGCACTGGAGCTTCTCGCGACGTTCCCGATCGGCGGCCACGAGGCCACCGCCGCGCAGCTGGAGGCGCTGTTGAAGCTCGACGCGCGGCTCGAGCCCATGATCAGCGATCTCACGCTGCAGTACACGATCAACTACCAGAAGAGCAGCACGGTCGAATCGCGGCTGTGGCACGCGGTGTTCGATCTCGTCAAGGGCTTCACTGCCGCCTATAACGCGGCGCTGCAGGCGGGGTTTCCGCATGCGGAGAACCGGCGCTGGCGCGTGACGCTGCCGTGGGCGCTGGTGCGCCTCGCGCACTATCGCGGGCTCGACGGCAAGTTCCGCCTGTTCCGCTACAGTCACTGGATTCCGGCGCAGTGGCGCGAATTCCACGAGATCTACGAGCTCGCGCGCGCGCGCTCCTGGCAGCGCGAGCAGCTCGTCTTCGGTGCGGGCGCGTTCCGCACACCCGGCGTGTTCCTGGAACAGGTCTACGTCAACATGCTGTTGCTGATGCGCCTCGATTCGGGCAACTTCACGCCGGACCAGGTGCAATGGGTGGCGCGGCAGCTCGAGGACTGGGCGCCGTCGTTGATGCTGACGCCGACACCGGCCGACGGCGCGGGTTTCTATGTCGACGTCAGCGGCGCCCAGGGTTTGCGTCGTCGTGACCAGCCGGTGGTGGGCGGACGCGTGATGTATGTCGACACGTCGCCCGTGTACACGCGGATCGTCGAGCGCCTGCGTTGGCTGCCGTCGACGGACGACGAGACGCCCGCGGTCGGTGACTTGCCGCCGCGCGAGCAGCGGCTGTTGCTGATGCGCCTCGCCGCGCTGTTCGGACCGGACGCGATCGCGCATGCGCCGCGTGCGTCGCGCCAGTCCGCCGACGAGCACGTCCGAGTGGTCAGCGGCCTCCATGCGCTGACGCGCGCCGTCGCCGAGATCGACCGGCTGCCGGAGACGGCGCGGACGCCTGGCGTGATCACGAGCTTCGACGAGGTCACGCAGGTCAACCCCGGCATCAACCCCGCGTCGGTCGAGCGCCGCGTGCGGGGAACGCGCTGGAAGATGGTCGATCGCAGCGAGAGCGGATGCCGGCTGATGGCGCCTGCGAACGAGGCGCCGGCGAAGCTCGGCGAGTTGCTGGCGATCCGCGACGGCGATATCTGGATCCTGGGTGTCGTTCGCCGGATGCAACGGCAGCAGGTCGACGAGATGACCGTGGGCGTCGAGATCATTGCGCGGCGCCTCGTCCGCGTGCTGCTGCGAAGCTGGGCGGCGCCGGTGGAGTCGACGCGCGCGTCGCGGGCGAACCACGACCGCCCGTTCTTCGGCATCTACCTGCCGGCGGCGCCCGAGAATCGACAGTCGTCCCAACGCAGTCTGATCGGCCCCGACGACCGATTCACGCCCGGTGGAATGATCGAGCTCGACACGGGCAGCGCGCGTTACCTGATCCGGTTCACGAAGACGCTCGAGCGCCAGACAGGATGGACGTGGACGCAGTTCAATGCCGTGCGCAAGCTCGCACCGTGAGCTGGCGCTGTTAGAATGTTCAGCTGATTGGCGGCGCAACGGGTGCCGTCCACACCGAGGCCGGGCAGTGAGCCCGGGTTTCGCCAATGTCGGCATCGCCGGCACACCAAGCGAGGAGACAGGATGGAGCGTCGTTCATTCATCAAGCACAGCGGTCTTGCCGGCATTCTGGCTGCAGGCTCTGCGCCGGCATTTGCGCAGTCCGCGCCCGAGGTCAAGTGGCGGCTCGCGTCCAGCTTCCCCAAGGCGCTGGATACGATCTTTGGCGCCGCGGAAACCATCAGCAAGCGCTGCGCGGCGGCGACGAACAACAAGTTTCAGATCCAGGTATTCGCCGGCGGGGAGCTCGTGCCGGCGTTCGGTGTCGTCGATGCCGTGCAGAACGCGACGATCCAGTGCTGCCATACGGCGCCCTATTACTTCTTCGGCAAGGATCCGACGTTCGCTTTCGCGTGCGCGATTCCGTTCGGGATGAACGCGCGCCAGCAGAACGCCTGGATGTATCACGGTGGCGGCATGGCGCTGATGCGCGAGTTCTTCAAGGACTACAACATCGTCAACTTCCCGGCGGGCAACACCGGTGCGCAGATGGGCGGCTTCTTCCGCAAGGAAATCAAGACGGTGGCCGATTTCAAGGGCCTGAAGATGCGCATCGGCGGGACCGGCGGTCTTCCGTTGCAGAAGCTCGGCGTGATCCCGCAGCAGATCCCGGGCGGCGACATTTATCCGTCGCTCGAAAAAGGCACGATCGACGCGGCCGAGTGGGTGGGCCCGTACGACGACGAGAAGCTCGGGCTCTACAAGGTCGCCAAGTATTACTACTACCCCGGCTGGTGGGAAGGTGGTCCCGAGCTCGACCTCTTCGTCAACAACAAGGCGTACGAGGAACTGCCGAAGGATTACCAGGCGATCCTCGAAGGCGCGTGTTACGAAGCGAACGTCGACATGATGGCCAAGTACGACGCGCTGAACCCGCCTGCGCTGAAACGCCTGATCGCGAACGGCGTGAAACTCGCGCCGTTTTCGAACGACATCATGGCCGCGTGCTACAAGGCGACGACCGAGGTGTACGAGGACATCGCGACGAAGAACGCGAAGTTCAAGAAGGTCTACGAGCCGTGGAAGGCGTTCCGCGCCGATCAGGTGTCGTGGTTCCAAGTGTCGGAGAACCGCTTCGACAACTTCATGATCGCCGCCAACCGGTTGGGCCAGCGGCCCGCGGGCAAGTAGCGAGAAGGCATCGCGATCGAAAAGCCCCGCTTCGGCGGGGTTTTTTTTCGCGAGCGGCCGTCGCAGCCGCCGCATCCGCCGCCTCCGTCGACGACGATGTGCTACCTGGGTGCGGTTTCCTTGCCGGCCGCTGGCGGCGCACCGCCCATCGCGCGTTCGAGGGCCTTCGCGGCGTCATCCTGCTCGCTGCCCCCGGGCGCAGTGGACGTGTCGTCGGGCGTTGCGGCGGGTGCTTCGGCCGGCGCCCCGACCGACGCGCCAGCGGGGGTCCCGGCGCTGCCCGACGGTGCGCCGCCTTCGGGTGCGCCGCCGCCGAACGCTCTCTCCAGCGCCTGCTCTGCCGACTCCTGCTGCGCGGCGCCGCCCTTCGCCCCCTGCGCACCCTGAAGATACGGCTGCTGGTCCGGGACGATGATCTGGATCTTGTTGATGTCGTACTTCTTCTCGCCCGCCTTGTAGACCAGGACCATCTGCGGGAACGCGATGACGAGTCCGACCATGATCACCTGGATGATGACGAACGGAACCGCGCCCCAGTAGATCTGCGCCGTCGTGATGCCTTTGGTGACCTTGCGCGTCACGCGATCCAGATAATCCTTGTCCGGCGCGACGCTGCGCAGATAGAACAATGCGAACCCGAACGGCGGGTGCATGAACGACGTCTGCATGTTGACGCCGAGCAGCACGCCGAACCAGATGAGGTCGATGCCAAGCTTGTCGGCGACCGGCCCGACGAGCGGGATGATGATGAACGACAGCTCGAAGAAATCGAGGAAGAACGCGAGGACGAAGATCAGGATGTTGACGACGATCAGATAGCCGAGCACGCCCCCCGGCAGGCTCGTCAGCAGATGCTCGACCCACACGTGCCCGTTGACCGCGTAGAAGGTCAGGCTGAATACGCGCGCGCCGACGAGGATGAACACGACGAAAGTCGACAGCTTCGCCGTCGTGTCCATCGCCTGCTTCAGCAGCTTCCAGTTCAGGCGCCGCCGTGCGAGCGCCATGATCAGCGCGCCGGTCGCGCCCATCGCACCGCCTTCGGTCGGCGTGGCGACGCCGAGGAAAATTGTGCCGAGGACGAGAAAGATCAGCGCGAGCGGGGGTATCAGCACGAACACGACGCGGCCCGCGATCTTCGACAGCAAACCGAAGTCGAAAACGCGGTTGATCACGGCGACGACGAACGCTACCGCCGTCCCGACGCTCGTCGCGACCACCAGCGTCTCATCGAGCGGCGACTCGGCCATGCGCAGCTTTGCGTAGGCGACGGCGGACGCCGCGGCGATGACGACGAGCACGATCAGCGACGGCGTTCCGCTGCCGCCATCGGGCTCGCGCATCGTCCGCGCCTCGAGCGGCAGCGCAGGTGCCCAGTTGGGCTTCACGAACGTCGTGCCGACGGCATAGAGCGTGTACAGCCCCGCCAGCGTGATGCCGGGGATGAACGCCCCCGCGTACATGTCGCCGACCGACCGGCCGAGCTGGTCGGCCATGATGATCAGCACGAGCGACGGTGGGATGATCTGCGCCAGCGTGCCGGATGCGGCGATCACCCCCGTCGCGAGGCGGCGGTCGTAACCGTAACGCAGCATGATCGGCAGCGAGATCAGGCCCATCGAGATGACGCTCGCGGCGACGACACCGGTGGTGGCCGCAAGCAGCGCGCCGACGAAGATCACCGCGTAGGCGAGGCCGCCACGCAGCGGCCCGAACAGCTGGCCGATCGTCTCGAGCAGGTCTTCGGCCATGCCCGACCGCTCGAGGATCAGTCCCATGAACGTGAAGAACGGCACCGCGAGCAGCGTGTCGTTGGACATGACGCCGAACACGCGCTCGGGCAACGCCTGCAAGAGCGACGCGTCCAGCAGCCCGAGCTTGATACCGAGAAGACCGAACAGGATGCCGACGGCGCCGAGCGAGAATGCGACCGGAAAGCCGATCAGCAGCGTGACGATCAGCGCGCCGAACATCAGCGGGGCGATGTTCGCGATCAGAAATGACGTCATCGCCGTTTCCCCGTTGCGCCGCGCATCATCGCGTTCCACCCTCGGGCGCAGGCGTGTCGATGCCGCGCTGGCGCGCAATTTCCTCGGCGAGTTCCGCCTCGGCCGACTTGCTGCCGCGCTTCTGCAGTGGGTCGGGGATCCTGCCCGCGAGAAACGCGATGCGCTTGATCAGTTCGGAAACGCTCTGCATCAGGAGCAGCGCGAAGCCGACGGGAAGCATCAGGCGCGCCGGCCAGATCGTGAGGCCGCCGGCGTTCGTCGACACCTCGTTGCGTGTGAACGAGTCGACGAAAAGCGGCCACGACAGCCACATGATGATGACGGTCATCGGCCACAGGAACAGCACGATGCCGACGACGTCGATCCAGTTCTGCGTACGCGGCGAGAGACGAGCCTGGATGATATCGATGCGGACGTGCTCGTTATGCAGCAGCGTGTAGCCGGCGCTGAACAGGAAGATCACCGAGAACAGGTACCACTGGATCTCGAGATACGAATTCGAGCTGTAATTGAAGAGCTTTCGCACCGATGCATTGGCCGCGCTGACCAGCACGACGACGAGCACCAGCCAGTAGACGAAGCGTCCGACGCGCTCGGTGACGGCGTCGATCGCTCGGGAGAGCGCGATCAGGGCGTTCACAGTTCCTCCTCGCGGCCGCCGCAGGGGGCGTGCCGATGGTGTTGTTGTGGCAGACGCCCGGCGGCTGCGCGCTGGCGGAAAGCCGCCCCGGGGACGGCGAATTATAGGCGATCACGGCGGTAATGGCGGCTCGCCGATGGCCGCTCGGGGCGAGCGCCGGCGCCGAGGCGGCGCGGTGCTAAAATCGTTGTTTTTACGGCGTGCGCTCCATGTTCAGCCGCTCCACGACGCTGGCCCAGTCCGACCCCGAGCTTTGGCAGGCGATCAGTGCCGAGAACCGGCGCCAGGAAGAGCACATCGAGCTCATCGCCTCGGAGAACTACGCCAGTCCGGCCGTGATGGCGGCGCAGGGGTCACAGCTAACGAACAAGTACGCCGAGGGCTACCCCGGCAAGCGCTACTACGGCGGCTGCGAGT
>JBDTNI010000049.1:0-9067 GCA_039933815.1 Betaproteobacteria bacterium | reverse complement strand
CATGCGCCAGGACGCTAGTCGGCGCAGGTTTCCCGGCGATATCCGCGCGACGAAACGGTGATACCTTGGAGTGCCCGGGCACCATGCCGTCGCATGCCCCGGTTGCCGCCCCGGAGGGCACGATGGGCCCAGATCCGCAACACGCACTGCGGGTGACGTTGACCTACGACGGCAGCCGGATCGACGTTGTCGGCGCCGAGCGAATCGCCATGGTCGTGCCCGCCTCCGCCGCCGCACCGCGCGACGGCCAGACCGGTTACTGGTTTGCCCTGCTCGACGATCAGGGCCGCGCAATCTACCTTCGACCGTTGCATCAGCCGATTCGCGTGGACCGCGAGGTGTTCGTTCCGGACAACGCCCGGTCGATCACGCGGGTACCCGGCGCACCGCAGACGGGATCGTTCACGGTTCTGGTGCCCGATCTTTCCGACGCGCGCGCGTTTGCGCTGCACGGGCCGCGCGATCCATGGCGCGCGGGCGACGCGGCGTCGGAGGAGCTTGTGCGAAGCGACGTCGACCGGCTTCGGCGCATGAAGCCGCCGACGCCCGTCCCCGACACGGGCGCTCCGACGCCGCCGGTCGCGCCGGCCGAGCGGACGCCGCCTTCGGGACGCACCACGTGAAGCGACGCGACGGCATGCCCACTCCCGCGCGATGAGCGCCGCCGACGGCTCGGTGGGCGTGACGCAGAAGATCGTCGATCACGGCGCGAATGCCGAGCGCTACAACGTCGTGATCCTCGGCGACGGTTATCGGGCTACCGACATCACGCAGTACCACGCGGATGTCCAGGCGTTCGTCGACGGTTTCCGGCAAACGGCGCCGTTCGGCGACCTGTGGTGCGGCATCAACGTTCACCGGATCGACGTCGTGTCGACCGACCGCGGCGCCGACGACCCCGCGACCTGCGGGGACGGGAGCGCGGGTACCGGCGCGGTGGCGCGCACGTACCTTGACGCGACTTTCTGCGGCGGCAACGCGGTCCGGCGCCTGCTGACGTGCGACGCGCCGCGGGCGCGAGCCGTCGCACAGTCGCGCGTGCCCGCCACGCACGTCACGCTCGTCATCGTGAATTCGCCGCTTTACGGCGGCTCCGGTGGCGACGTGGCGACCTTCTCCACGGCGCCGGGCGCGTCCGAGATCGCAATGCACGAAATGGGGCACGCCGGGTTCGGTCTCGCCGACGAGTACGAGTATTACGCGGGCTGTTCCAGCGGCGAGGCCGGGCACGATGTCTATCCGGGCGCTGAACCCATCGAGCCGAACGTGACTTGCAACACCGATCGCGGCTCGATCAAGTGGAAATCCGTGCTGACGCCGGTAACGCATCCGCTGCCGACGACGACGAACGCGAACTGCGCCGCCTGCGATCCGCAGGGCAATCCGCAGGCGGACGATCACGTCGGCGCGTACGAAGGCGCGCGGTACATGCATTGCGGCTGCTTCAGGCCTTCGTTCAACTGTCGGATGCGCGCGCTCGGCTATCCGTTCTGCGCTGCGTGCCAGCGATCCATCCGCGATGCGCTTGCGCCGTACCTGCCCGTCGCCTACCAGGGACTATGGTGGAACGCACCCGCCGGCTCCGAATCGGGTTGGGGCCTGAACGTCGCGCATCAGGCCGACACGGTGTTCGCGACGTGGTTCACGTACGACGCCGGCGGCCGGGACTGGTGGCTCGCGATGACGGCCCAACTCGTATCGGGGGGCAACCGGTTCGCGGGAACGCTTTACCGGACGAGCGGACCACCGTTCAGCGCATCGCCGTTCGCGCCCGCCGCGGTGGTGGCCACGCCGGTTGGCAGCGGCACGCTGACGTTCGCCGATCAGGATAACGGCACGTTCGCGTACACCGTCAACGGCATCACCGGCACGAAGTCCATTACGCGGCAGGTATTCGGCGCGCTCCCGACGTGTCGCTTCGGCGCGCAATCGCGGCTTGAAGCGGCAACCAATTATCAGGATCTGTGGTGGAACGCGCCACCAGGTTCCGAGTCGGGCTGGGGACTCAATATCACGCACCAGGGCTCGACGCTGTTCGTGACCTGGTTCACCTATGACGTCGATGGCGCGCCGCTGTGGCTCGCGGCGACCGCGCAAAAGACGGGCAGCGCCACCTTTGCCGGCGCGCTGTACAGGACGACGGGACCGGCGTTCAGCGCAATGCCCTGGCCGGCCGCACAGGTGACCGCCACGCAGGTCGGCACCGTTGCGCTGACGTTCGCCGACGGAAACCGGGCGACTTTCGCCTACACGGTGGGTACCGTCAGCCAGTCGAAGACCATCACGCGGCAGATTTTCCACGCACCCGGGACCGTTTGCTCGTGACACGACGCGCGTCAGCGCGCAGCGTTGCCCGGCGGCCGCGCTAACGCGTGATGCCGCTCAATGCCTGCGCGGCGCGCTCCGCGAGCGCCGGCGCGCCCAGGCGCACCGCGAGCGCGTCGAATCGCGGCGTCGCGCCGCGCCAGCGCAACGCGTCGATCGATTCGAATACGGCGGCGTCCGTCCGCAGCGTCGCCAGCGACTTGAACAGCAGCGCCCGGCCCATCTGGTCGCCCAGCAGCGCAGGCGGAAAGCGCTCGATGCTGACGTGCGTCTTCAGCATCCGCGCCGCCGTGACCGCCCCGATGCCCCGGATGCCCGGGTAACCGTCGGCCGCGTCGCCGACCAGCGCGAGGAAATCGGGAATCTGCGCGGGCTCCACGCCGAACTTGCTTCGCACCGACGCCGCGTCGCGGATTCGCTTGCCGACGCGATCGACCTGGACGACGCGGTCGTCGCGGACACATTGCGCGAGATCCTTGTCGGGGGTCCAGATGCAGACCTTGTCGACATCGGCGTCGTCCGCCGCGCGCGCTGCCGCCGAGGCCAGCGCGTCGTCCGCCTCGAGCTCGACCATCGGCCATGTCGCGATCCCCATTGCCACCAGCGCATCCTCGAGCGGGTGGAACTGCCGCACGAGCGCACGCTCGATGCCGTCGCCCGTCTTGTAACCGGGCCACAACGCATTGCGGAACGACTCGATCACGTGGTCCGTCGCCACGCCGACGTGCGTTGCACCGCCCTCGATCATCTGCAGCACGGTCTGCAGCACGCCGACGACGGCCCCGAACGGACGGTCTTCGCCCTTCGTGAACCGCCGCAGCCCGTAGAAGTGGCGAAAGAGTTCGTAGGTGCCGTCGACCAGGTGAACGATCATCGCCTGCTCCGGGCGAGCGCATTCATAGAGCCTGCCCCGCGGCCTGCGCGGATGCCCACGCCCACTGGAAGTTGTAGCCGCCCAGCCAGCCGGTGACATCGACGACTTCGCCGATGAAATACAGCCCGGCGACCCGCGCCGACGCCATCGTTTTCGACGAGAGCTGGTGCGTATCCACGCCGCCGAGCGTGACCTCGGCCTTGTTGTAGCCCAACGTTCCCGCCGGCCGGAGCTCCCATCCGTTCAACGCGGCTCCGATCTCCCGTAGCCGCGCAGTGCCCAGTGCCTGCAGCGACCCGGTGGCGCCGTGGGCGATACACCATTGCCGGGCAAATCGCCGCGGCAGGCGGTCGGCAAGGGCATTGTCGATGTGCGCGCCCGACGCGGCGCGCGTATGCAGCCAGTCCGCGGCGTCGACGCCCGGCAGCAAGTCGAGCGTGATTGCCGAGCGTCCGTCCCAGTAGCTCGAGATCTGCAGAACCGCCGGGCCCGACAGCCCCCGATGCGTAAAGAGGACGTTTTCGCGGAACGTGCCTCCACCACCGCTGACTTCGGCGTCAAGCGAAACACCGGCAAGATCGCCGAACCGCGCGAGGGCGTCCGGGGCAAGCGCCAGCGGCACCAGCGCGGGCCGCGGCGGCACGACGTCGATCCCGAACTGCTCGGCCACGCGGTAGCCGAACGGCGTCGCGCCAACCTTCGGCACGGTGAGGCCGCCGGTCGCCACGACGAGCGAACGGCACGCGGCGTTCCCGTGCGACGTCGCGATGACGAAGCTCGACCCGCTGCGCGACACCGCGTCGACGTCGCAGGGCATCCACCACTGCACGCCGCCACGCGCGCATTCCGCTTTCAGGAGGTCGATGATCCGTACCGCGGAATCGTCGCAGAATCGCTGGCCAAGCTTCTTTTCGTGATGCGCAATGCCGTGGCGTTCGACCAGCGCGATGAAATGCGCCGGCGTGTAGCGCGCGAGCGCGGAGCGGCAGAAATCAGGATTGCGCGACAGGTAGTTCGCCGGCGAGGCAAGCGTGTTGGTGAAATTGCAGCGGCCGCCACCCGATATCCGGATCTTCTCGCCGACGACGTGATAATGCTCGACGAGCAGTACGCTCCGCCCCCGTTGCGCCGCCACGGCCGCGCACATCATTCCCGCCGCGCCGGCGCCGATCACGACAACGTCGAACGCGGCGGCAGCGCCAATCCGCGGCGGAAAACGTTGGCTTGTCTGCATCAACGGAATGCCGGCTGGGGCGTGGCGTGGCCCTGCCGCGCGTTGCGAGCCTCGGCCCTCGCGCCCGATGCGGCTGGATTTGACGTGGCCTCCGGCACCCCCACCGGGGGCGTCGATACCGGCATGTCTGGTGCATGTCGAATAGAGCCCCGGGGCCCGATGCCGTATTCTCCCTTCAGGATCAAATGAATGGCGTGCTCCAACCGGGGTTTATCGCCTCGATGTCGCATGGTCGAAACCGAGAGGATAGCGATGCCGAACATCGGCGCGGTGCTTAAGCAGGAAATTACGCGGCTCGCCCGCAAGGAAACGCGCAGCCAGGTCGGCTCCGCGCGCAAGGCGCTTGCGCAGATGAGACGCCAGATCGCAACCCTCAAGCGGCAGGTATCGACGCTCGAGCGGCAACTGGCCGTCGTGGGTCGACGCACGAGCGCGCGCATTGAAGGTGCAACGGCGACCAAGGACGCGTCGCCGCCAAAGACCCGGTTCGCCGCGAAAGGCCTCAAGTCTCAGCGGGCGGGTCTCGGGCTCTCCGCCAGCGAGTTCGGGCGCCTCGTCGGCGTCAGCGCGCAATCGGTCTACAACTGGGAGCAGGGTCACGCCGTCCCGCGTGCCAGCCAGCTCGCGGTCATCGCCAAGCACCGCGGCATCGGCAAGCGCGAGGCGAAGCGATTGCTGGGTGCCCTCGACGGCGCGCAGGCACGCGGGTCCAAGCGACAAAAGCGTTAACGTCTCCGGACGTCCGCGCGCGGCAACGCGTCGCGGGCTCCGTTAGCCGGCCGGGTTGGGAAACCGGACCTGGACCGCAGCGATCTTTTCGAGCGTCGGTGCATCGAGCTCGAACGATGCCGCGGCAAGGTCTTCGTCGAGCTGCGCCATCGTCGTGGCGCCGATGATCGTCGCGCCGACAAACCACCGGCTGCGGACATAGCCGAGGGCGAGCTGCACCAGCGTCAGGCCGCACTGTCGGGCGATGTCGGCGTACGCGTCCACCGCCGCGTCCACCGCGGGCCTGCGGAAGCGCAAGCCGACGCCGTCGAACCGCGTGTAGCGGCTGTCCGCGGGCTTCGCCGAGTCGCGGTACTTGCCCGTCAGCATGCCGCCGGCGAGCGGACTGTACGCGAGCAATGACATCTTCTCGCGGAACAGCACCTCGGCGAGGTCGTTGTCCACGCTGCGCGATACGAGGCTGTAACTGTTCTGAAGCGTCACCGGACCCGGAACCCCGAGTTCGCGCGCAACGCGGTGGAACTCGCAGACGCCCCACGCCGTCTCGTTCGACACGCCATAGTGCCGGATCCTGCCCGACGCGATTAGGGCAGCCATCGCCTCGACCTGCTCGCGAATCGCGGGTCCGGCGCGTTCCTTCGCCGGCTCGAATTCGGTGGCACCGAACATCGGTACGTTCCGCTGCGGCCAGTGGATCTGGAAGATGTCGATGTAATCGGTCGCTAGCCGTCCAAGGCTCGTCTCGGCGGCCTCGGCGATGACGTCCTTCGTGAGGTCCGTGCGACCGCCGCGAATCCAGTCGCGCCGACCCGGACCGGCAACCTTGGTCGCGATCACGAGCTCGTCGCGGCGGCGCGTGGCGAGCCATCGGCCGAGCATCGTCTCCGTGCGCCCCTGCGTCCTCGCGTTGGGCGGTACGGGGTACATCTCCGCCGTGTCGATGAAGTTGATGCCGGCGGCCACCGCCCGGTTCAGCTGGGCGTGCGCGTCGACCTCGCTGTTCTGCTCACCCCATGTCATCGTTCCGAGACAGACTCTGGAAACCGCGAGCGAAGTGCCCGGCAGTACGTGATGGTCCATGGTTCCTCGTCAGTGTCGCCCGAGCGGCACGGGCACGCTCGCGGGGTCGCGCCGGCGTCAGGCCGCCACGGGTTCGCGGATTTCGTCGGTGTGCACGACGAATCGGATCAGAGTGTTCGGACCGAACGTCGTGGCGATCGCGACATCCGCCGCATCGCGGCCTCGCGCGATCAGGACGCGCCCGATACGGCGCACGTTGTTGCGCGGATCGAATGTGTACCACTGCCCGTCGAGATACGCCTCGAACCAGGCCGCGAAATCCATCGGCGCATTGGGCGGCGGGATTCCGATGTCGCCGAGGTAGCCGGTGCAATAGCGCGCGGGGATGTTCATGCAGCGACAGAGCGCCACCGCGAGGTGTGCGTAATCGCGGCAGACGCCGACCCGGTCGTGAACGGCCTCGTACGCCGTGCGCGTGAACCGCGCGTGCTCATAGCCGAACGTGATGTGATCGTGGACGTAGTCGCAGATCGCTTGCACGCGATTCCAGCCGGGGGGCGTCGAGCCGAAAAGCTGCCACGCCGTCTGCGTGAGGCGGTCGGTTTCGCAATACCGGCTTCCGAGCAGGAACAGGAGCGCGTCGTCCGGTAGCGCCTCCACCGGCGTCTGCCGCGCGTCTTCGACGACCACGTCCGGCAATCCGGTATCACGTACGACCGCGTCGGCCGACAGGCGCAGCGGCCCCGCCGGGGCGACGATCCGCGTGCACCAGTTGCCGAATGTGTCGCGATAGGCGCTCATCGGGACGCCGGGGTCGGCGATCACATGATCGGGAACGACGAGATCCGACGCCCGCGAATAGTGCACGCTCAGCATCAGGATCATCGGGGTCGGCTGTGGACACCGGTAGTCGATCTCGAAACCGATGCGAATCTTCATGGAACGCTCCTGGTTGAACGAATCACTGCACGTCCGGCAGCCGGCTGAAGACCTCGCGAACACCCTCGCGCCATTCCTTGCTTAGCGCGGCGAAATAAGGGTTGCCTTCGTCGAACTTGCGGCGCATGCCCACCTCGAGGCTGTCGCGACGGTAGCAGATGAGGTCGATCGGCATGCCGACCGACAGGTTGCTGCGCATTGTCGAATCGAACGACACCAGCACGCATTTCGCGGCGTCGATCAGCGCGGTCGACCGCGTGATGACCCGTTCGATGATCGGCTTGCCGTACTTCGTCTCGCCCGTTTGCAGGTATGGCGTTTCGAGCGACGCCTCGATGAAGTTGCCTTCGGCGTAGATGCGGAACAACCGCGGCGTCTCGCCGCGTATCTGCCCCCCCAGGATGAACGACGCGTTGAAGGCGCCGCCGTTGCGATCGAGGAACGCGCCGTCGCGCTGATCGATATTGCGCATCGCGTCCGACACGAGGAGCGCCGTGTCGAACATCGTTCGCGTCGTCCACAGCGTGGGGGCGCCGTCGGTTGCCTCCGCGCGCTGGCGGAGCACGCCGATGACGGCTTGGGTTCCAGCGAGGTTGCCCGAACTCAGCAGCACCAGCACACGCTCGCCCGGGCGCTCGAGTACCGTCATCTTGCAGAACTTGGAGAAATTATCGACGCCGGCGTGCGTGCGCGAATCGGACGCGAGGATCAATCCAGCGTCGAGCATGATTCCGACACAATAAGTCATCGCGTTACGTTCTCCTGCCGTGGTGCCCGATCCCGGTACGTTGCCCGGACCCGTCGCCGCGGCCCTGGCCGTCGCCTGCCGACGCGGACCGAAGCGATGAAGTTCAACGGCGACTGTACGCGATCCGCGCCCGCGCTCACGTGGCGCAACGCGGCTCGAGCGTGTGCGTGCGGAAGCAACGCAGCATCTCGACGGTGGCGTCGGGGCCTTCCGGATCCGTATAGCGGCCGTCGCGCGCGCCTCCGTACCATGCATGCTCACCGCCGTGGACAATCCACGCTTCGGCGATCGATCGCCCCCGGCCGTCGACGTACGCCGTGGTCGTGTGCCGCCGCACGCCCGGTCCGGCCTCGACCGTCCGCGTGACATTGCGCAACGGCGGCAGGGCGTGCAGCGCGTCGTCAATGATTGCCTTCGCGTTGCGCATGTGCACGGTCGAGTCGGAATCGCCGTGAAACACGATCGTCGGCACCGCCGATGCAGGGTTGGGTCCGCGATCGTCGCCCGGCCCGCGCGCCATGACATCGAAGGCTTCGTACATCGTCGACGCGGCGCGGTAGGCGACGCCCGAGTGCGCACCGACGGCCGCGTAGATCTCGGGGTAGGCGTGGCCGACGACGACCGCCATTGCGGCGCCCGCCGACAGCCCGGCGACGTACACCCGACGCGGCGGTATCCCGAGGTCGGCCGCAATCTGTCGCGTCATGGCGGCGATAACCGCCGGTTCGCCCCGCCCGCGAAACTGATCGGACGACCTGAACCAGTTCCAGCAGCGCGCGGGGTGATCGGCACCCTGCTCGGGGAACAGCACGAACGTCCCGTCGCCGGCGGCGCGTTCCGCCATGCGAGTCGTGCGCGCGAATTCGTGGGGATCCTGCCGCGCACCGTGCAGCATGACGACGAGCGCCGCCGGCCTGACGGGCGCGTCCGGTCCTTGCAACAGGTAGTTGCGCTCCCCGGCGTCGCCGCGAAACACGCCTTCACGGGTCGACACGGAGACCGCAGTCGGCGCCGTTCCACCGGGCCCCCGGAACGCGGACGCGCGACGAGGCACCAGCACGAGCGGCGTGCGCCCCGGCCTATTCGTCCCGTCCCGGCCGTCAGCACCGGGCTCGCCCCTACCCAGCACGGTTTTCGCCAGCATTTGTTCCAGCGTGATGATGCTCAATGCGAACTCCCCGCAAATGCCCCCGTCGGG
>JBDTNI010000048.1:0-9077 GCA_039933815.1 Betaproteobacteria bacterium | reverse complement strand
ATATCGTCGATTCGTGCAGCGACAGCATGTCGGCGATCTCGCGCAACACCATCGGTCGCATCGCGACCTCGCCATGCTCGAAAAAGCGGCGCTGCCGCTCGACGATTGCCTTCGAGACGCGCAGGATCGTGTCGAAGCGCTGCTGGACGTTGCGGATCAGCCATTTCGCTTCCTGCAGCTGCGCGGCGAGCTGCTGGTTAGAGCTTTCGCGGTTGCGCGTCAGGATGTCGGCGTAGATGCGGTTGAGCCGAAGCTTCGGCATCGCGGCCTCGTTCAGCGACGCGACCCACTGGTTGCGGAACTTGCGCACGACGACGTCCGGGATCACGTAATTCGCTTCGGTCTTCGAAAAGGCCGCGCCCGGGCGCGGGCTCAGACTGCGGATCAGGTCGCGCACGCCGCGCACGCCGCTGTCGTCCGTGTGCAGCAGCCGCTTCAGCTTCGTGAAATCGCGGTTCGCGAGCAGCGGTAGGTGGCCGTCGACCACCTTGAGCGCATCGGCGATGAACGGCGTGTCGGAGGACAGCGTCTTCAGCTGCAGCGCGAGGCATTCGGCGCAATCGCGCGCGCCGACGCCGGCGGGATCGAAGCTCTGCACGAATTTCAGTGCGATCGACAGCTCCTCGGGCTCGATCCCGACCTCGGCGGGAAAGAGCTCGGCGATCTCCTCGAGCGGCGTCGGCAGGTAGCCGTCCTCGTCGAGCGCGTCGATGAGCGCCGTCACGATGTGACGGTCGCGCAAAGGCAGGTTCAGCAACGCAAGCTGGCCGTTGAGGTGGTCGCGCAGCGTGGATGTCGCGATCTGCTGCGGGAGGAAATCGTCGTCGTCGGAACCGCTGCCGCCGCCCCAGTCGTTGTCGCCGCCGTTGCCGTAATCGGCGAAGTCGGAGACATCGGGCGCGTCGTCGCGCGTGCCGCGCATTTCACTGCTCTCGTCGGCAACCGCGGGCGCATCGCGCGGACTGCGCTCGATCTCCTCGCCGGCGCGGCCCGGCCCCGCGAGGGGAATTTCGAGGCCGCGGTCCTCCTCCGACTCCGCGCGCTCGAGCAGCGGATTCTCCTGAAGCATTCGCTCGACTTCGGCGTTGAGCTCGATCGTCGACAACTGCAGCAGCCGGATCGACTGCTGCAACTGCGGCGTCAGCGTCAGGTGCTGAGAGAGCTTGAGTTGGAGCGTCTGCTTCATGGGTGCCTACAGCCGGAAATGCTCGCCGAGATACACTTTCCGGACATCCTCATTATAAACAATCTCACCCGGTGCGCCGGACGCCAGTACGCGGCCTTCGTTGATGATATAGGCGCGATCGCAGATGCCGAGTGTTTCCCGAACATTGTGGTCGGTGATCAGCACGCCGATTCCGCGTTCCTTCAGGAATCCGATGATTTTCTGAATGTCGAGTACGGCGATCGGGTCGACGCCGGCGAAAGGCTCGTCGAGCAGGATGAAGCGCGGCCGCGTCGCGAGTGCGCGGGCGATCTCCACGCGCCGGCGTTCGCCCCCCGACAGCGAGGCGGCTGGCGCGTCGGCCAGGTGCGATATCGACAGGTCTTCGAGCAGCGCATCCAGCCGGTTGGACAGCGCGTCGGCGTCCAGCGCCTGCAGTTCGAGAATCGCGCGAACATTCTGGGAGACGGTCAGCTTGCGGAAGATCGACGCTTCCTGCGGCAGGTAGGAAAGGCCGCGCCGCGCGCGCTGGTGGATCGGCAGCCGCGACAGATTCTCGCCGTCGAGCGCAATAGCTCCGCCGTCGGCCGCCACCAGCCCGACGATCATGTAGAAGCACGTCGTCTTGCCCGCCCCGTTGGGCCCGAGCAGGCCGACAACCTCGCCGCTCGCGACTTCGAGCGAGACGTCATGAACGACGGTGCGAGTCTTGTAGCGCTTGCGAAGATGCGCTGCGGAGAGCGCGCTCACCGACGCTCGCGCCGCGTCACGGAGTGGGCAGCGAAGGCGCCGGCGTCAGCTTCAGCGGTGGCGCCTTCTGCAGCGATACGGGCGCTCCGGACTTCGCATCCTTCGCCGTCGCCTTGCCGGCGTCGCCCGGACCGGCGGCCGCTCCCTTGTCGGGGACCTTTGCGCCGAACGGAGAATCCGGGCGCGGCTGGAACACGCCGCGCACGCGATCGCCGGGACCCTCGACCCCCGGCACGTCGGGACGGCCCTCGGCCTTGAAGACGCCGGTACCGCTGTTGTATGAAACGTAATTGCTGCGGATCTCGTCGCTGCCCTGCTTCAGCAGCGCACGGTCGAACAGCTCGAGCAGCTGCTTCTGGCCGTCGTACACCGCGCGCTGGGCGAACCCCTCGAAGTACTCGTTCGCGTCGTCCTTCTTCTGGCGGAAGCTGACGGGGTTTCCGTACGCGGTGGCCGACAGCGAATTGTCGGGATTCTGCTTGAAATCGATGCGGTCGGCGCGAATCGTCATCGTGCCCTGTGTGATGACGACGTTGCCGCGAAGCTGGCCGATGCGCTTTTCGAAATCGACCTCGGCCGGTTGCTCCGCCGAGAAATTGATCGGTTTTTCCCGATCCGCCTTCTCGGCACGTGCCAGTGCGGGCGCGAGCGCCACCGCGCACGCGATGACAGCACCGGCGAGTCGTGACGCCTTCGTCCGTCGGATCATTTGGGAACGTATTGGGGTTGGAACGTGCCGCTGACGCGCGACTTGAGCCGCAGCGTCTTGGCCTTGTTGTCGAATTCGAGTCCCTGGGCGTGGATTATTCCACGCGGCTCCTCGATCGTCACGGCCTCGTCGGTTTGCACGCGCTCGTCCTTCGTCGTCACGTGCAGCGCGCTCGTCGTCAGCGTCAGGGGCCCCGACGGCCCCGACGCCGCCGGCGATCCCGGCGGTTTCGGCGGGGAGGGGTCGGCGGCGCGCTCGACGCGGACGTTACCCGAAAAATCGCCGTGGGTCCGATCCCCGTCGATGCGACCCGCGTCCGCGCTGATCGTCAGCGTCGGGCTGCCCGGTTGCGACAGCGACAGCCGCGGCGACTTGAGCTCGGCGGTTTCGTCATCCGGATAGTGCTCGGCGCGGGCCGCCGACAGCGTCTCGAGCGGCTTGCCCTGCGGATCGAACGTGATCGCCTTGAAATCCTGCAGGAACAGGTCCGGATCGTGTCGCGTCGAGCCGTCGTGGCGCGGTGCGGGCGCGGCCACCTGCGCATCGAGCCAGTACGTCAGCGCGGCCAGCGCGCCCAGCAGCAGCACTGGAGACCAACCGATGAACCGGTCGACGATGGCGCGGATGCGGTCCATTGAACGCGTCAGCGTGGAAGCCGTGCCGGCTTGACGGGCACGCGGCCGCCGACGTCCGCACCGGTTGCGGCGGTGGACTGCTGCGCAGCCAGGATGATGTCGGCGAGTTCGCGCACGGCGCCCGTACCGCCTTCGCGCCGGGTGACGTAGTGCGCGTGGGCGCGGACGGCCGCGGGTGCGTGGGGCACAGTGACGGCAAGACCGACCGCCTCCAGCAGTGGAACGTCCGGCAGGTCGTCACCGATGTGGGCGCACGCGTCGGCCGCAAGCCCGAGTTCGCCGCGCAGCCTTTCCCACGGCGTCAGCTTGTCGTGCGCATCCAGCACGAGGTGGGGAATGCGCAGCTGCTGGGCGCGGTGCGTCACCGCGGGCGCCGCGCTGCCGGTGATCCATGCGACGACGATGCCGGCGTGCCGCAGCAGGTTCATCGCCACGCCGTCGAGTGCGCAGAACGCCTTGAATTCGTGACCGTGATCGTCGATGTAGATTCGCCCGTCAGTGAGGACGCCGTCGACGTCGCAGGAGAGGAAGCGCACGCGTCGGGCGCGGGCAGCGAGCGCGGCGTCGATCGTCACCCTGGCAGGTCCTAGACGACCCGCGCGCGAAAAAGGTCGTGCACATGCAGCGCGCCCGCGAGGGCGCCCGCCTGATCGACGACGACGAGCTGCGTGACCTTGGGTGGCGTCTCCATCAGCAGCACGCAGTCGGCGGCGAGCCGCCCGGCGTCGATGATCCGCGGCGAGCGCGTCATGAATGCCTCGACGCCCCGCTGCATCGAGACGTCGCCGCCGTGGAGGCAGCGCCGCAGATCGCCGTCGGTGAAAATACCCGCGACCGCGTCGCCGTCGGTCACGATCGTCATGCCCATGCCCTTGCCGCTCATCTCGACGATCGCCTGCGCCAGCGTTGCCGTGCGCGGCACGCGCGGCACCGCCGCGCCTGTCCGCATGACGTCGGCCACGCGCGTCAGGAGCCGGCGACCGAGCGCGCCGCCCGGATGCGAGCCGGCGAAATCCTCGACCGAGAATCCGCGCGCGTCGAGCAGCGCGAGCGCGAGCGCGTCGCCGAGCGCAAGCGCAGCCGTCGTGCTCGCCGTGGGTGCGAGGCCCAGCGGGCACGCTTCGGCATCGACGGCGGCATCCAGGTGAACGTCGGCCGAGCGCGCGAGGGAGCTCTCGTCGTTGCCGGTCAGTGCGATGATCGATGCGCCGCGGCGCTTCAGCGGCGGCGTCAGCAGAATGAGTTCGTCGGTCTCGCCGGAATTCGACAGCATGACGACGACGTCGTCCGCCGTGATCATTCCGAGATCCCCGTGACCCGCCTCGGCAGGATGCACGAAGAACGCGGGCGTTCCCGTCGACGCGAGCGTCGCCGCGAGCTTGCGCGCGACGTGACCCGATTTTCCGATGCCCGACACGACGACGCGGCCCTTGCAGCGGAGCATCAGGTCGACCGCCGCCACGAAATCGGCGCCCAGCCGTGCCGCGAGCGACGAGATGGCGCGCGCCTCGGTCTCGAGCACCTCGCGGGCGAGCGTCAGCGCGCGCTGTGCGTTGACGGATCGGGGGAGGGCGGTGCGCGGATCGACGCGTTGGCCCGCATGTGCGGTCATCGGCAAAGTATACCGCCGGGCAGAGCGGCGCCCCGGCGCCGCACGGATGGCGTGATAACGTCCGGCGAATCGCCGATGCGGGGCCACGATGCACTCCACGCTGCTGCTGATACTGCTCGTGCTGGCCGCGTCCGTCGTCGTCGTCGCGATCTGCCGCGCCGTCAGGCTGCCGCCGATTCTCGGCTATCTGATCGTGGGCGTTGCGCTCGGACCGCACGCGCTGGCCGTCGTGCCCGACGACGCCGCGACCCGCCAGCTCGCTGAATTCGGCATCGTGTTTCTGATGTTTTCCATCGGGCTCGAATTCAGCCTGCCGCAGCTGCACGCGATGCGTCGCGCGGTGTTCGGGCTTGGCTTCGCGCAGGTCGCCATCACGACTGTCGCCGGCATGGTCGCCGTGCAGGTGCTGGGCTACGACTGGAAGGCCGGCGTCGTACTGGGCGGCGCGCTCGCGATGAGTTCGACGGCGATCGTGTCCAAGATGCTCGCCGAGCGCGCGGAGCTCGGCACGCCGCACGGTCGCGACGTGATGGGCGTGCTGCTGTTCCAGGATCTCGCCGTCGTCGCCTTCCTCATCCTGATTCCGGCACTGGCGGGCACGGCCGGCACGCTCGGCACCGCGCTCGCACTCGCGGTGCTGAAGGCGGCGGTCGCGCTCGCCGTCATCCTGTTCGTGGGCCAGCGCCCGATGCGCGCATGGTTCCACGTCGTCGCCCGACAGCGATCGTCGGAGCTCTTCGTGCTGAACGTGCTGCTGGTCACGCTCGGCATGGCGGCGCTCACGGAACTGGCCGGCCTGTCGCTCGCGCTCGGTGCGTTTCTCGTCGGCATGCTCATTTCCGAGACCGAATTCCGTTATCAGGTCGAGGAGGACATCAAGCCTTTTCGCGACGTGCTGCTCGGGCTCTTCTTCATCACGATCGGCATGATGCTCGACCTGACGCAGGCGGGACTGAACGTCGGGACGCTCGTGCTGTTGCTCGTGGTTCCCGTAACGGCCAAGCTGGTGCTCGTCGTGCTGCTCGCGCGCGCGTTCGGGTCGCCGCTCGCAACGGCGCTGCGCACCGGCTTCTATCTGGCGCAGGCGGGCGAGTTCGCGCTGGTGATGGTTTCGCTGGCACTCGCGCATGCGCTGCTCGCCCCGGCACTGATGCAGACGGTGCTGGCGTCCATGATCGTGTCGATGCTGATCGCGCCGCTGCTGATCCAGCATGCGAGCACGTGGGTGCGCAGGCTCACCGCGAACGACTGGCTCGAGCGGGCGGCGGAGATGACGCAGGTGGCTGCGCTGACGATGGCCCGCCAGGGGCACGTGATCGTCTGCGGTTTCGGTCGCAGCGGCCAGAATCTCGCGCGGCTCCTGGAGCGCGAGGACATCGCGTACCTCGCGCTCGATGCCGATCCGCAGCGCGTCCGCGAAGCCGGCGATGGCACGAGCGTCATCTACGGCGACGTCAGCCGGCGGGAAACGCTGGTCTCGGCGGGCATTGCAAAGGCAAGGGCGATCGTCATCACGTTCGCCGACACGCCGACGGCACTGAAGATCTTGCATCACGTTTCGCAGCTGCGGCCCAAGCTGCCCGTGATCGTTCGCACGCTCGACGATTCCGAGCTCGACCGGCTGCTCGCGGCCGGCGCGACGGAAGTGGTGCCGGAGGTCCTGGAGGGGAGCCTGATGCTTGCGTCGCACTCGCTGCTCGTGCTCGGCGTGCCGCTCGACCGCGTGCTGCAGCGGATCCGCGCGGTCCGCGAGGAGCGCTACGGGCTGTTCCGCGGTTTCTTCCACGGCGCCACCGATTTCGCCGACGCGGCGGAGAACCTCCAGCCGCGATTGCACACGGTGGTCCTGAACGAGCGCGCGCACGCGGTCGGGCGGTCGCTCGACGAGCTCGGCGTCACGGAATGGGTCGGTGTCACGGGTGTGCGGCGGCGGGGCGCGCGTTCGGTGGCGCCCGCGCCGGACTGGCGCTTCGAGGCGGGGGACGCGGTCGTGTTGCTCGGTCGCCCGGCGGAGCTCGACCGCGCCGAGAAGCGGCTGCTCGAAGGCGCATAGCGCAGGATCGCTGCCCGGGGTGACGTCGCGCATCGCCGCGGGCACCGGCTGGCTTTGCGCGCGCGGGCCGCGCGCAAATTGTCGCCATCCAGCGACGCGCCCGGGTGTGTGCGCTGCCGCAAGTTGGCGCCTTCGTTTCCGGCTTTCGCGGGCAGCGGCTACAATCGTCCCCCCGCATTGCTTCGTCAAATTCCGTCCATGGTGGTGTCCGGCGCCGTCGCACCGACGTGTCCGACCGAAACGGCTGTCCAGCTCACGGACCTGTCCTTCGGCTACGACCGCCGTCGTCCCGTGCTCCGTGGCATCGACATGGCGATTCCGCGCGGCAAGGTCGTTGCGATCATGGGCGGCTCGGGCTGCGGCAAGACGACGATCCTGCGGCTGATCGGCGGGCAGCTGCGTCCCCAGCGCGGCTCCGTGACGGTGGCAGGACAGGACGTCATGGCGCTCGACCGCGATGCGCTGTTCGCGTTGCGGCGCAAGATCGGGATGCTGTTCCAGTTCGGCGCGCTATTCACCGACATGTCGGTGTTCGAGAACATCGCGTTTCCGCTGCGCGAGCACACCGAGCTGCCGGAAGAGCTGATTCGCGACCTCGTGCTGATGAAGCTCAACGCCGTCGGCCTGCGTGGCGCATCGCAGTTGCGTCCATCGGAGCTGTCCGGCGGCATGGCCAGGCGCGTCGCGCTGGCGCGCGCCATCGCGCTCGATCCGATGCTCGTCATGTACGACGAGCCGTTCGCGGGTCTCGACCCGATATCGCTCGGCATCGTCGGCCAGCTGATTCGCAAGCTGAACGACGCGCTCGGCATCACGTCGGTCGTCGTCACGCATGACATCTACGAATCGCTGAAGATCGTGGACTATATCTATTTCGTGTCGGAGGGCCGCATCATCGCGCAGGGGACGGCGGACGACGTGCGAGCGTCGCGCGACCCCTTCGTCCGCCAGTTCGTCGACGGCGCGCCCGACGGCCCGGTGCCGTTCCACTATCCGGCGAAAGCGCTGGAGCGTGAGTTCTCGCGTGCGGTCTGACGCCGTGACCTGGGCGCTCCGCCGCGTCGGCGGACGTACGCTCGCCTGGGTCGAGCGGATGGGATTTGCCGCGCGCTTCTCGCTCGCGGTGCTGGCGCATGCGCCCGCGGCGCTGCGCCGGCTGCGGCTGACGATGCGCGAGATCTATTTCTCCGGCGTGCTGTCGCTGGTGATCATCCTCGTGTCGGGCCTTTTCGTCGGCATGGTGCTCGCACTGCAGGGCTACGAGGTGCTGACGCGGTACGGCGCCAACGAGTCGCTGGGCGTGCTGGTCGCGCTGTCGCTCGTGAGGGAACTCGGACCGGTGGTCGCCGGTCTGCTGTTTGCCAGTCGGGCCGGCAGCGCCATCACCGCCGAGATCGGGCTCATGAAGACGACGGAGCAGCTGTCGGCGATGGAGATGATGGCCGTGGATCCGCTTGCCCGCGTTGTCGCGCCGCGATTTTTCGGTGGGATAATCTCGATGCCGTTGTTGACCGCGCTCTTCTCCACGCTCGGCGTGTTCGGCGCGTATCTCGTCGGCGTCAAGCTGATCGGCATCGACGCCGGCGCCTTCTGGGGCAACATGCAGTCCGCGGTCGACACCCGGCGCGACATCGCGAACGGCGTCATCAAGAGCATCGTGTTCGGCGTCGCGGTCAGCCTGATCGCGGTATTCGAAGGCTACAACGCGCGGCCGACCGCCGAGGGCGTGTCGACGGCGACAACGCGCACCGTGGTGGCGAGTTCGCTGTCGATTCTCGCGCTTGATTTCGTCCTCACGGTCTTCATGTTCCGCGGCATAGGGGTCTAATGAATCGCTCGGCAATCGATCTGTGGGTCGGCTTCTTCGTCGTCATCGGCCTCGCCGCGATCGCTTTCCTGTCGCTGAAGGTTGGCAATCTGACGTCCGTCAGCAGTGCGCCGGGCTATCACCTCGACGCCGCGTTCGACAACATCGGCGGCCTCAAGCTGCGCGCGCCGGTGAAGGCCGCGGGCGTGGTGGTGGGCCGCGTCGAGAAGATCACGCTCGATCCGCAGACTTACCAGGCCGTCGTGTCGATGCGGGTCGACCAGGGCTACCAGTTCACGCGCGACACGATCGCGTCGATCCTGACGTCGGGCCTGCTCGGCGAGGT
>JBDTNI010000047.1:0-9320 GCA_039933815.1 Betaproteobacteria bacterium | reverse complement strand
CGACTGACCTGGGTGATGGCATCCACGCGAACGACGACGGCCCGGTGGATCTGCCAGAACGCCGAGGGATCGAGCTCGTCGATCAATTCCCTGATCGGCTTGCGGATCAGCGCCTCGAGGCGCTCGGTCTCGACGCGCGTGTACTTGTCCTCCGCACGAAAGAACAGAATCTCGTTCACGGGAATCATCCGTATCGTCGCGCCGACGCTCGCCTGAACCCAGCGCAGGTGGTCGCGCGGCCGGGCGCCACCGGCTCCCAGCCGCTGTGCGAGTTGCGCGAGCACGTCGTCCATCGGGTCGGGCGCACGCGCCAGCCGCGCGCGAAGTCGCGTACACGTGAGCGCGAGACGGTCGGGCTCGACGGGCTTGACGAGGTAGTCGACGGCGCCGGCGTCGAAGGCGCGGATTGCGTGCTGGTCGTAGGCGGTGACGAATACGACGTGCGCTCGTCCGGCAATTGCCTGCGCGGCCTGGATGCCGTCCATTTCCGGCATGCTGATATCGAGAAACGCGACATCGGGCGCGAGGCTTGCGACCATGGCCACGGCCTCGGCGCCGTTGCCCGCTTCGCCGACGATCACGAGTTCCGGCCAGACGCCCTGAAGACAACCGACGATCTGGTCGCGCATCAGGCGCTCGTCGTCGGCGACGACGCCCGACGGAGGCGGAGGTGCGGGCATCGGAGTCAGCGGGTCAGGGTCCGGGTCAGGGTCCGGGTCAGGGTCAGGACGTCGGCGGCGCGATTTCGTAGGGCACGCGAATCGTCGCGAGCGTCCCGCCCGCTGCGGGCACGGCGATGATCAACTCGCCACGCTCGTTATAGAGCGCCTTCAGCCGCTCGCGAATATTGGCGAGGCCCACGCCGGAACCGTCGTTCGGAGAAAACCCGACGCCATTGTCGCGCACATGGACGGCAAGCTGGCCGTCGGCGACTTCCGCGCCGATTTCGAGCGTGCCGCCGGATGCGCGCGGCTCGAGCCCGTGCTTGATCGCATTTTCCACGAGCGTTTGCAGCATCATCGACGGAAAGACGGCGCTCTTCAAGCCTTCCGGGACGCTGACGACCGATGTCAGCCGATCCTCCATCCGAACCGCCATGATCTCGAGGAAGGCGCTCGACAGGCTCAGCTGCTGGCCCAGCGATGGACGACCGCCGTCGCGCATCTGCGGCAGCGCGGACCGCAAATAGCGAATCAGGCTGCGCTGCATCAGCGACGCGCGCGGTGGGTCGGTCTGGATCAGCTGATCGATGCTCGCCAGCGTGTTGAAGAGGAAGTGCGGCTCGATCTGCGCCTGCAGCGCTTCCATGCGGGCTTCCACGACCGTGCGCTCGAGCTTCTCGGTTTCGGCACGCCGCGTTGCCTGGCTTGCCGTCAGGTCGGCCCGGCGCTTTCCCCCCGCGACGATCTTGATGATGACCGCGACCACGAAGATCAGCATGAACGGCCGCTGATAGTGCAGCATCGCCGTCAGCACGAGCCCGAGCGCCGATACGGCGATCAGCGTCGCCCACGAGACCAGCGCAAGCCAGTCGAAGAAGCGCCACCACAGGTCGACGATCGCCCGGCCGACGCTGCGGAGCGCCTGCCGGGTATCGGAGGGTGGCGGGGATGGCTCCCGCGCCGCGGCGACAGGTTCGGTGGTCAATCTGAAGGCTCGGCGAAATGGGGCGAGGTGTGCAGATTACGCAACGGCGCGCGCGCCCGCTATCGGGATGGGATGCGATGCGGTGCCGGAGGGATGAAATGCGGATTTCGACGGGCGGTCCGTCCACGCCAAGCTACGGGGATCCGCGCAAGCGCCCTTCCAGCGCGTCAGCGATTGCTGCGCTCCGCCGCGATCGCACGACAGTGCTCGCGGGCCGCCGCAATCAGGTTGTCCGCGGCTTCCATGGTTCGAAACGCCGAGTGCGCCGACAAGGTGACGTTCTGCAGCAGCGTCAGCGGATGCCCGACGGGCAACGGCTCGAGGTCATACACATCGAGACCGGCGTGACGCAGCCGTCCGCTGCGCAACGCATCGAGCATCGCCGCCTCGGCGACGATCGCGCCACGCGCCGTGTTGATAAGCAGGGCGCCGTGACGCATCATCGCAATGCGTTCGCGGGACAGCAAATTGCGCGTCTCGTCGTTCAGCAATACATGCAGGGACACGACGTCGCTGTCGGCCAGCAGGCGCTCGAGCGATACGAAGGTCACGCCGTCATGGGTCTTCGGCGAGCGATTCCACGCCAGCACCCTCATGCCGCAACCGGCTCCCAGCCGCGCCATCTCCGCACCGATGCCGCCGAAGCCGACGATGCCGAGCGTGCGTCCCGTCAGCTGCAGCCCGTCGCTGCGCAACCATACGCCGCCGCGCATCGCGCGGTCCATTGCGGCGATGTCGCGCGCGGCAGCCCACATCAGCGCAAGCGCGCATTCGGCGACGGCGGTGTCGCCGTAGCCCTTGATCGTGTGAACGGTGATGCCGACCTCCGCAAGCTCCTCGGGATCCATGTAGCTTCGCGCACCCGTGCCCAGGAAGACGACGTGCCTGAGATCACTGCAGTGACGGGCGACCGCCGTGGGCAGATGCGTGTGGTCGACCAGTGCGATCTGCGCGCCCGCGAGGGCGGCGGGCAGCTCATCGGACGTGATGTCCGGCGCGCGGTTGATCGAGAACGTGACATCGTCGAGCACCAGAAGCCGGTCGGCGACCGCGGCGAGGGCGGGGTTAGCGTCGACGAAGGTCGCACGCAACGTCATCTGCAAAGGCCCGTCAGCCGAGCCCCAACGCACCGAGGACATTGCCGACCATTGACGGAAACGCGATGAGAAGTGCCATCGCAAGGACGTTGAGGAGGACGTAAGGCGCCGCGGCGCGATAGATCTGCGCAAATTTCGTGTCGGCGGGCGCGACGCCCTTCATGATGAAAGCAGCCCGAATGGCCGTGTCATCAGTGCGATTTCCAGATTGACGAGCGTGACGATCGCAAACCATACCGGATCGAGCCCGAGGGAGTTGTCGATCGGCATAAAGATCGGAAGCGTGATCCGCGTCGTCTACTTGAGCGGAATGGGCGTCGACCGGTCGATGGCGATCGCCGTGATGCTGTTCTGCGGCGACCCTTCGATCACCCGGTCGGAGTAGGTGAGGTAGACGAGCGCATTGCGGGTACGATCGACCATGCGCACGACACGAATCTTCTTGAAGACCAGCGATATCCGCTCGGTGAAGATTTCCTCCTTCGCCGACAGCGGTTTCGCGAACGAGATCGGACCTACCTGCTTGCAATCGATCGACGCCTCCGATTTGTCCTCTGCAACGCCGATCGCGCCCTTGATCCCGCCCGTCTTGGCACGCGAAACGTAGCACGTGATGCCGGCCACGCCCGGATCGTCGTGCGCATCGACAACGATCTTGTGATCCGGTCCGATAAGCTTGAAGACCGTGTCCACCTCGCCGATCGGCTCGGCCCCTACGATCGGTGACAACGAGAGCATGGCGAATCCGACGAGACGTTGCAGCGTGCAGTGAATGGACATGGTTTGGTCGAATCTGCGGTGGCGGCATGTGATTTTAACGCGCGCTCGGCCACGTTTCGAGTAGGCGTCGGCCTACAGCCGTTCAGTGCGTTGGCCAATCGCGGTGACCGCCGTTCGCTGGCAAGCTGATCGTCCAACCCAAAGAGGGCACGACATGGCTAGCGACACCGCATCGGTCTTGAATGAACTGGTCGAGACGTCCAAGGACGGCGAGAAGGGCTTCCGCACGGCTGCTGAAGACACGAAGAACGCCGAATTGAAGGAGATCTTCTCCAAGCGTGCGCAGGACTGCGGCAAGGGCGCGAGCGAATTGCAGGCGCTCGTCGCGCGGATGGGTGAAAAGCCCGAGGATGGCGGCAGCGTGTCCGGCGCGGTTCACCGCGGATGGGTGAATCTGAAAGCGGCGGTCAGCGTTCGCGACGACCTCGCGATTCTGGAAGAATGCGAGCGCGGCGAGGACGTGGCGAAGGCCGCGTATCGCGACGCGCTGACGGACGAATCGTTACCCGCCGACATCCGCACCGTCGTGCAGAAGCAGTACGATGGCGTGGTACGCAATCACGATCAGATCCGCGATCTGCGAGACCGCTACCGCGCGGCCAAGCGCTGAAGCTGCGACTGCGCGGCGCCCACGCCCGTCCCTGACGTTCCGGAGATCGCGCTCTTGCGCTATTCGCCGGGCTGCATCTGAACGCGCGCGTGCGACGCCCCGCGTCACTCGCTGACGCGGGGCTTCACCCCTGCCTTGCGCAGCCCACTGACCGGCCGCGCTCGCGTCGAGGCGCGAACCCAGCCCAAACGGCAATGTGCCCTTGGTACGGCCAATGCTTAATAGCGAGCATGCCCGCGCAGCGGGCGGCGTTCGGGGCAGGCAGTGCCGCAGGAATCACCGGAAAATGAAGTTGGCCAGCCGTGGTGGCGGACGCTGCCGTGGCTGCTCGCGTGCTGGCTCGGCCGGCTCGTGCGCGGAGTATTCATCGTCATCGGCGTGGCGGCGGCGACCGCAGCCGTTGTCTTTGTCGAGTTCGAAGCCATCGTCGGGGGCATCGATGCGCGCTACGCCGATCGCGTCGACGCGTGGCTCGGTACTGATCGACAATCGATCGCCCGCCTCGACGACCCCGCGTACTTCGCCCAGCAATCGGTGCTGGTGAACGAGGATCAGAAGACCGTCGCCTGCATCTCATCGCCCGAACACCGCATCCTGATCGAGCGCGTCGAGGACATCCCGCCGCTGTTCGTGCGCGCGATCCTCGCGTCCGAAGACCGGAATTTCTTTGCGCACGACGGTGTCGACAAGAGCGCAATCGTGCGGGCGATGGGCAAGCGCATCCTGAAGGAAAGCCGGTCGGGCGCCTCCACGCTGACGATGCAGATCGCCAAGCATCTTCGCGGTGGTACGGGGCGCGCATCGACCGAAGCGGAGAAAATCGGCGACATCATCACGGCGCTGCGGATCGAGCGTGCGTTCACGCACGAGCAGCTACTGCTCAAGTACGTCAACATGCCGTACTTCGGCCGCGGCCAGTACGGTATCGAGGCCGCCAGCCGCGCCTATTTCGGCAAGCCCGCGCGCGACCTCGCGCTTCATCAGGCGGCGTTTATCGTCGCGCTGATCAACAAGCCAGCCCTCCCCGACCGTGCCTTCGCCACCAATCCGCTGATCAAGGTGCGTGAGGCGGTACGCGACGCCAACTGGGCCGAAACGGAGCGCGGGACGCAGCGCGTGCTGGGCCTGATGCTCGAACAGGACGCCATTGACGCCGCCGAGCATGCGACCGCCCTGCGCGCGGTCGACGAAACGCTGCGCCGCGAGATCGTCCCCCCGGGCCTCGGTTGCGGCACGCACGATCACTTCCTGGAGCGTGTCCGCATCCTGTACAAGGACCGCTTCCCGATCACGCGCGGCGGCCTGACCATCGCCATCACGCGCGACGACGCGCTGCAGGACGTGCTCGACAAGGCCGTCGACATGACAGTGCGCACGTACGTCGCGCGGCACCCGACGGACACCGACAACGCCCAGCTGCGCGCTGGTGCGTTCGCCGTCGATTTCACCGGCGACGTCCTCGCGGAGGTGGGCAACGTCAATTTCAACCGGCTCAAGTACGACGTGATCGCGACCGGCTGGCGACAGCCCGGTTCGACGTTCAAGATATTCACGTACGGCGGACTCGTCGAGCAGCTGACCAACGAAGTGCTGGCGAGCCCGGGCCCGCGATCGGTGGAGGCCGTGGCCGCCGAGGTGCTGAGCCGCTGCACGGTGCTCGACGCGCCGGTGCTGGTGCCGCTCGGCCGCGGGCGCGGCGTGAAGAAAATCGAGAACTTTCACTCTCGGTCGGAGCCGGAATACCGCGGCGAGATCACGTGCAGGATCGCGCTCGGCGAGTCGCGAAACACCGCGGCGATGCGCGCCGGCGCACGCGCGAAGATCAAGCATGTGATCGAGCTCGCCTATCGTCTCGGCATGCCGCACGACGACAAGCACGTGCTGCAGCCGTATCCCACCACGGCGATCGGCGCGTCCGAAGTGAACCCGCTGGCGATGGCGTCGACGGCCGCGTTCGTCAACGGCGGATTCCGCGTGACGCCTCGGTTTGCGAACGACGTCTGCCGCGACGGGCTTTCGCTGCTGCATCGCGATCCCGCTGGACATCCGTTGCGCTGCGACGTTCGCGGCGAGAACCATCCGGCGCCCGAACGGTTGCTTCATCCCGCCGTGTCTGCGGTGATGATGGAACTCGTGAAGGCACCGCTCGACATCGGTCCCACCGGCACCGCGTCGGCGTTGCGAACCGGGGTGATCCCGGGCGTCGACCCGCTGAGCGACGCGATCTGGAAAATGTCGCCCGCCGAGCGCAAGCAACGAATGCTCGCGTTCCCGTTCGCGACATCCGGCGAAATCGGCGGCAAGACCGGCACCGCCACCAACGCCGACGGCAAGACGTCCGACGTGTGGCTGTTGCTGTACGTGCCGGGCCCTGCTGACCACCCGGAGCGCGGCGTCGTGCTCGGGTTCTGGATGGGCAAGGACTCGAAGGATCACCCGCTCGGCGATCGCGGCTCGACCGGTGGCCCGGGATTCGCGGAGTCCGGCGGCCGCAACTGGGTGCATTCCGCCGCGACCGTGCTTGCGTTCCTGCAAAGAGAGCGGGGTCTGCTGCAACCGGGGCATCGGTTCGCGCCCATTTACGACGACGGCGCACTCGATGCGATGAACGGCGTCAAGCATCGTGCGCCCCGCAACGACGTTGCCGCCGTCGTGCCTGCCGCGGCAGGCATCGACGAGCGCACCGCGTTGCGCTAACCGCGACAGGGGCGACGTCGCGCGGAAAGCCTCGCAAAGCGCGCGCGCGGCGCTGCCGTGCGTCCTTCTTGAATTCCAAAGGGACTGCGCAGCGTCAACGCTGCGCGACGAAAGGGGCGAATGCCGGCGACCCGTCCAGCACGGTCAACCGGATGACGGCGAGCGTCAGGCGCTCCGCGGCGTCTCGTATCCGTAGACGAGTTCGGAGAGCAGACCCCGCGCCATGACCTCGGGGTCCTCGTCGCCGAGCTGACGGCGCTTGACGCCCATCAGCAGCGTCTCGACGACCAGCATCGGCCCGCGGATCGAGTACGTCGCGCCATAAGCCCGGCCGTTGAGAATGATCCTGAACGGGCAGCCTTCCCGTCCACCCGTGACGTTCTGCAATGCCATGTCGCGCCTCCGCTGGATGCGCGATAGATGCAAGGCGCGTGCCGCCGGAGACGGATGGTTGACGCTTGATGTGCGGGCCCCGCCGCGACGCCCCGCGCCGCCCACTTTGCAGGCTACATCTGCACTTTAGAGCGCCGATCTGGTAGTACCGGCGGCGTACGCCGGGATCAGCGGGCGAGCGCTATCTTCGTCGCCGCCACCAGCGGCGCAATCGCCGATTCGGGAAACGGCGACACGCTGCTGACATTGACCTCGCACAGCACATAGCGTTCTTCCAACTCGGATTCGCGCGCGCCCAGCATGAAGTCAGCGTCCCACAGCAGCGGCAGTGCGCGCCGTGAAACGCCGGTTCGCTCGAGCAGGAGGCTTACCCAGCCGTATTCGAGCCGGGTACGAAGTTGCTGGAACCGCACATCCTCCGGACCGCTGTAGAGCCGCGGCCCCGGCGAGGGCGCCGGTTCGCCACGCTGCGCCGGGTACAGCGCGTTGATCGCCTGGTGACCGAATCCGGCGACGCGATCGCGGACGAGGTACGCGCGCACCATGCCTTCCACCATCCTTGGTTGCCACGCCTGATCGATCATGTGCTGTCCATCACGGAAGTACGGCGCCAGGCGCTGCACGAGCGTCGCCAAATCGACGGTTTCATCCACGCTCCCGCGCTGCGCGTGCCGCAACGCGAAGCGCTCGCCGGCCAGTTCCTCCACGCGCCATACGCCGATACCGCTATGACCCCGGTGCTGCTTGAGCACGCGCGAGCCGGCGGCCAACCGCGCCCGCACGTCGGACGCGAGTTGCGCCGGCGTGTCCACGCGGCAAACGTCGCTGCCGAACGGAAGCTCGCGGACATCGATCAACACGTCCTTGGTACCGAGGCGCAGGATCGTGTCCGGGTGCGAGCTCACGAACACGCCGCAACCGGCCGTCTCGCTCAACAGCGCGTCGAGCACGGCACGCGATCGGCCACCCTCGATCGGGTTGTGCCAGACGAGCACGCCATCCACGCCACGCAGCTGCGTACGCACCTCGTCGGCGAAGTCGTCGTGGTAGACGGCGGGCGTTGCCGCTACGCCGGCGCCGGCGAAGGCTTCGAACAGCGCGGCGAAACGGCTCTCGCGGGGGTCGGCGCGGTCGCGCATCGCGCGATCGCCGGGATAGAGAATGGCCAGGCGTTGACCCGTCAAGCGATTTGACTCCATTCGGTCCCTCCCCTTCCGCGGGAAGCAGGCGCGCCAAATTCAGACCCGACCGAAGCGAATGCCGCCCTCCCACTGCTCCTCAAACACACGACACGGCGCGTCCGTCCTCCTACTCACGTCCTGGGCGACCGTCGGGTCAGGTCAAGGACCCAAGCCACTCAAACCGGTAACCGCGCACGATCATTCGCGACGAGGAGGCGACGGACAGAACGCCTCCAACACGCCGATTGCTCCCGCGTCGTACGAGGGCGTGTACCGCGGAGACTCCTCGACCACTTCGTGCTTGACGATAGCGCCGTTGAGATCCATCGATATTCGCTCGGTCATGACCGCGTACCTCGGGGAACAGCTGAAGTCGTAATGGATACGTTGTGTCTTGGCGTAGCAACCGCGGGGCGGAGAGCAATCGACGGATAAATTGGGCGCGAACACAACCCAGGCACCATCAGCGCGGGCTAAGCGGGCGGACGGGCCCGGTGATTCCACGCTAATCGAGTCCAAGTTCGGGATCGAGTCCCAAGCGCCGGCGACCAGCGCAAGCGTCGAAGCGATCACTGCCAAGACCGCTACCGTAACGACCTTGGCTGCGTTCTGACGGTGCCGGGCAGAGAAATAGACCAACCGTCGGCGCACCCCCGGCCATTTCATGCTTGTAGGTCTGATTCTGGTTCACCCACCAATGGCCCATCGACGGAGCAGCAAATAGACCCCACTTCCCGAGACCGACCGTGGTCTTGTGATCGAGTCCGGTTAGTCCTCACCAAAGTAGTCAAGGTCAAGCTTCTTTACGGTGTAGCTAATAGCTGTCGTGACCCCGACGTTGAAGTCCATCATCAGTTCCGCAAGCTGCGGTCCATCAATCAGCACTACTTTCTGCGGATTGGCCCACGGCGTTGC
>JBDTNI010000046.1:0-9363 GCA_039933815.1 Betaproteobacteria bacterium | reverse complement strand
CCTCATGTGGCTCATGCGCGCCGGCTATTGGCTTGGTGTGGATTCGGGTCGATTGGCGAAGGCATATGCGGCGGTTCGCCACGCGCGTTGAATCGATGCGGGTGGAAGTCGACATCGCATCTTCGCTCGTGCCCCGGTGGCAGCCAGACCAAGAGACGCCTCGTTCCAATGCTGGACGCCAAAGGCGCGCCAGAGCTGCAACATGCGCTGATGCGCCGATCGCTCAACACCCGGCAAACCGCCTGCGCGACCCTTGAACTCACCGCCTTGCACGCCCTGCCCTCGGCGCCCGGTCCAGTCCGAGAGTTCTCGGCCAAGCACTCGCACCAATGACCAATGGCGGCGTGCGTATTTCCACGCGAGGTAGTCACCGCCCACAAGCGATCGTAGGCAGCACGACGTCTGCTTAATCGACGATGGGCAGGTTTCGGCGCGCGCCGATACTGGCGCGACAAACCTGGTGCCGCGCTGTGCTACCGTTTACGCCGATGGATCGGCATCGCAATGACGGGCGGCCGCCCAGACCTCTGCGTCAGGGCATCGAGGCGCGGCGAGCGTGTGCTCATGAACGAGATGCCCGCCGCGGATCTTGAAAGCGGGCCCGCATCGAACTCCCGGCCTGACACCGGCAGCCACGGGCCGCGCTCGGCGCATCGGCCTGGCGGTCGTGTTCGTCTGGTTCTTTCTCGGGGGCCTCGCACACTTCATCGCGACCGACACCGAAGTCCGCATCGTTCCGCCGTACATTCCATATCCTCGCGCCGTCGTTCTCGTGAGCGGGGTGCTCGAATTGCTCGGCGCCGCGGGCCTGACGCTGCGTGCGACGCGCCGTGCCGCCGGGTCGGGACTGTTTGCGCTGACGATCGCCGTGACCCCCGCGCATGTGTACATGCTGCAGCAGCCCGAGTTGTTCGGCGTGCCGTACTGGGCACTCGTGCTGCGGCTGCCGCTGCAGGCTGCGCTGCTGGCGCTGATCGTCTGGAGCGCTATGCTGCCGATCCAGCACGGAGCGCGCAAAAAGTGACGGTCGCGGGCTCGCTCGAAGTGCCGCCGTTAGTACGGCAGATCGCCGCGCGACGGGCTGCTGCAGCCGTCGCCCCCCTCGCCGCTCTCGCGACTCGTCGCCGCGCTAGCGGTCGGCGCCGTCCAGCAGACGGTTTCCGCACTGCTTGCAGAAACGCGCGGCGCGCTCGTGCCCCAGGGTGCGGCAGGCCGCGCACGCGCGCGCCGGCGCGAACCACCGTGCGGAGTGGCGCGCCGTCATCTCGGCCGTGACGATGCCGGTAGGAACGGCGAGCACGCCCCATCCGAGCAGCATCATGATGCTGGCGATCAGCCGGCCGAGGTCCGTACTGGGCGTGATGTCGCCAAACCCCACGGTGGTCATCGTGGTCACGGCCCAGTAGATTGACATCGGGATGCTGGTGAAACCGCGCTCGGGGCCCTCCACAACGTACATCACCGTCCCGCCGATCAACACGGCGACCAGCACGGCACTCAGGAAGACGAGGATCTTGCGGCGACTATCCGCGAACGCACGGGAGAGGAACTGGAACTCTTCCATGTACTCGCCGAGCTTGAGCACGCGGAACACCCGCAGCAGCCGGAACACGCGGACGTCGACGAGGAAGGCGAGCTCGGGCAGGAATGCCGCAACGTACGTCGGCAGCACGGCGAGCAGATCGACGATGCCGAAGAAGCTTCTCGCGTAACGCAACGGATGCCGCACGCTCGACAGGCGCAGCACGTATTCCAGCGTGAACACGACCGTGAAGAACCACTCGAGACGGTTGAACAGCAGGCCATGGCGCGCGGCGAGGGGCGCAATGCTGTCGAGCATCACCACGACGACGCTGGCGACGATCAGCAGCATCAGCACGACGTCGAACGCGCGGCCTGCGGGCGTCTCCGTCCCGAAGATCACGTCGAAAGCCACGCGCCGCCACCCCTGCGCGGGCCGGCCGAACTCGTCGCGTTGCAGCGCGCGCGCGTCGACGTTTCCGTCGTCCGCCGCGGCTGGCGGCAACGGCGTTGTCACGTCACCATGGCCCGGACGGCGCTCCCGGCCCGGAACGGTGCGCGCTTGGCCGCAAGGTCACTCGACCGGCAGGAATCCGTCGACCGACAGATAGCGTTCGCCGGTGTCGTAGTTGAATCCTAGCACGCGCGTGCCCGGCGCGAGCTCGGGCAGTTTCTGGGCGATTGCGGCAAGCGTCGCGCCCGATGAGATGCCGACGAGCATTCCTTCTTCCCGCGCGGCGCGGCGCGCCATGTCCTTGGCGGCGTCGGCGTCGACCTTGATCACGCCGTCCAGCAGCGAAGTGTCGAGATTGCGGGGAATGAATCCGGCGCCGATTCCCTGTATGGGATGCGGCGAATGCGTACCGCCTGAAATGACGGGCGACGCGGAGGGCTCGACGGCGAAAACGCGAAGCTTTGGCCAGCTCGCCTTCAGCACCTGCGCACAACCGGTGATGTGACCACCGGTTCCCACGCCCGTGATCAGCACGTCGAGCCCATCGGTGAAATCCGCCAGGATTTCGCGCGCGGTGGTCTTCGCGTGAGCGACGATGTTCGCCGGATTTTCGAATTGCTGCGGCATCCACGAGCCGGGCGTCTCGTCGATCAGTTGCTGCGCCCTGGCAATCGAGCCCTTCATCCCTTCCGCGCGGGGCGTCAGTACCAGGGTTGCGCCATACGCAAGGATCAGCCGCCGTCGTTCTAGCGACATGCTGTCGGGCATCACGAGCGTGAGCCGGTAGCCCTTGACCGCCGCGACCATCGCGAGACCGATGCCGGTGTTGCCCGACGTCGGCTCGATGATCATACCGCCGCTGCGCAGCTTTCCGCTCGCCTCCGCATCCTCGACCATCGCAAGCGCGATTCGGTCCTTGATCGATCCACCCGGATTGGCGCGCTCGGATTTGATCCAGACGTTCGTCGTGTCGCCGAAAAGGCGGTTGACGCGGATGTGCGGCGTATTGCCGATCGTCGACAGGATGCTGTCTGCTTTCACGATGTCCCTCGCAAGAGTGAGCGCGCGGCGATTTCGGTCGATCCACTCATCGGCCGGCGGGGCGATGTACGGAAGTCGCAGGTCGCTAGACGACGTGGACGGCGTTGGCCCCGAAGAGGCCGAGGAGCCCGATGACGATCAGATAGAGCGCCACGATGTAATTGAGAAGGCGCGGGACGATCAGGATCAGAATGCCCGCAATGAGCGAAACGAGCGGCCCTGCGCTTAGCGTAATGTGCATCGGTGTCTCCGAAGGTCAGTTTCGCCAGACCGGCCGCGGCGCGACGCCGCGGACTCCGACCGGGCAACGGAAGCGCACAGGATGCCACAGGGCCGTCTAGCAACCGAGGCCGATGGTAGCGTCCTCGGGCCGGCGACACGGCCGGGACCGGCTGCGACATCGCGGCGCCGCCACGGATCCTGACGCCGCCGCGTATCGCGGTCGCTGCACGGGCGCGCACGTTCTGTTCATTCGTTGCGCCCGTTGGATTCCGATCACGCAAGCGCGTCGCGGGCCCGGTTCCGGCCTCCTCTGCACCTATACTGGCCGTCCACCTGCCCGTTTCGCCCCATGTCCGCCATCACCATCCGGAGCATCGAGCCGATCGTCGTCGCACTGCCGCGAGATACGCCGTATCTCGGAGAACTGGGCCCCGGCGAGACGGTCAACGCACGCGGTTATTTCGTGCGCCGCGGCAATCGGACGATCTACCCGACGGTCGACCGGTCGGTGCTCGTGCGGATGACGGCGAGCGACGGCACGGTCGGATGGGGCGAGACCTACGGCATCGTGGCCCCGGGTGCCGTCGTCGCGATCCTGCGCGATGTGCTGATCCCGATGGTCGAGGGGCGAAGCCCGATGGATCCCGCCGCGATCTACGCCGACCTCTACGACCTGATGCGCGTGCGGGCCGGTTCCGGCGGCTTCTACGGCGACGCGCTCGCAGCGCTCGACATCGCGTTGTGGGACATCAAGGCGCGCGTGCAGCACCAGTCATTGGCCGACGCGCTCGGCGGCCTGCGGACGAAGCGCATACCGGCGTACGTGTCGGGACTTCCCCGGTCCGATCTTGCGTCGCGCGTCGCACTGGCGCGCGAGTGGACGGACCGCGGATTTCGCGCCGTCAAGTACGCCGCCGTCCTGTCGCCGGACGCCGTCGTCGACGAGATGCATGCGCTCCGCGAGGCGCTCGGTCCGCACGTCGACCTGATGGCGGATCTGCACTGGCGCTACACGGCGGACGACGCCATCGACGTCGCAACGCGCGTCGCCTCGGCGCATCCCTTTTTCCTCGAGGCGCCGTGCGCCACCGAGGACATCGCGGGCCTCGCGCGCGTCGCGGCCGCGGTTCGTGTGCCGATCGCGGCAGGCGAGGAATGGCACAACACGCACGAGGCGATGCTGCGCCTCGAGCGCGCGGAGCTCGCCTATGTGCAGCCCGAGATCGCACACACCGGGGTGTCACAGTTCCTGGCCATCGCGCATGCAGCGCGCGACGCCGGCGCCGGCATCATTCCGCACGCGACGATCGGCGTTGGCATCTTCATGGCGGCAAGCCTGCACGCGGCGGCGACACTGCCCGATTGTCCACTGCACGAATACCAGCCCACCGTGTTCGACCACACGACGCGCTTCGTCGACGGGACGATGCGCTGCGCCGCCGGGTTCTACGAGCTGCCCGGCGGTCACGGTCTCGGCGTGGCGCCGCGTCCGGACCTGTGGCGCTACAAGGTCGACGCGTGACGGCCGGCGGTGGCGCTCACTGCTTCACCGCGCCCGACGTCAGCCCGCTGACGAGAAACGGCTCGAGAAGCACGAACAACACGAACATCGGCAGCAGCGACACGACGCCTGCCGCCATCAACAGCGGCCACTCCACCAGGTATTCGCCAACGAACGACTGCAGGCCCACGGTGACGAGCCAGTTGGCGGGCTTGGTGACAAGCGTGCGCGCAAACACGAATTCGGACCACGCGACGATGGCGAGGTAGATGCCGCACGCCGCGAGTCCCGGGCGCGCGAGCGGCAGGATCACGAACCACAGCGCCTGCAGTTCGTTGCACCCATCGATCTTCGCCGCCTGTTCGAGCTCGCGCGGCAGCGTGTCGAAAAAACCCTTCATCATCCACGTCGCAAACGGCACGCCGACCGACACGTTCGCCAGGATCAGGCCGGCCAGTGTGTCGGTCAGGTGCAGCGCGGTGAACATCACGAAGAACGGAACGACGATCAGGCTGCCGGGCAGCATCTTCGACAACAACAGCGTCGCACCCGCCACGCGCTGCGCGGGCGTGTGGAAGCGCGACAGGCTGTAGCCCGCAAGCGTGGCGACCACGAGGCTGATCACCGAGCTGCCAGCCACGACGATCGCGCTGTTCAGGATCCACGCGACCACCGGCCGCCGATGAAATACCTCGGCGTAGGCATCGAATGAAATCTGGTCGGGCGGCGGCAGCAACGGCGGTTGCCGCGACAGCACGATCGACGACGGCAACAGCGACGTGACGACCATCCAGTAGATTGGAAACAGCACGATGGCCACCAGCAGCAGCGCGAGCGCGAGGAATGCGTAGCGATGCCAGCGCGGCGTCACCGCGTCTCCTCGCGCAGCCAGCGATACCCGAGCAGGACGACGACGAGCGCCGTCGCGACCATCAGCACGCCGAGCGCCGCGGCGGTGCCGAAGCGGAAGCTGCCGAACGCCTCGCGGTACAAAAGAATGCCGAGCGTTTCCGTTGCGCCCGCGGGGCCACCGCCCGTCGAAGCGAAGACGATGTCGAATTCGCGGAACGTCCAAAGCGCGTTGAGCAGCACTGCGAGCATCGCGGAACCGCGAATGCCAGGCCATGTGACGTGGCGAAACTGCTGCAGCGGCGACGCGCCGTCGACGCGCGCGGCCTCGTACAGCGATGCCGGCACGCCCTGCAATGCGGCCAGCATCGTGATCGCAAAGAACGGGAAGCTCTTCCAGACGGTGGGCAGGATCACCGCGAGCATCGCGGTGTCGGCATCGACGAACCACGCGACGTCAGTGGACAGCACGCCCACGCGCCGCAGCACCGAATTGACGACGCCAAAGGACGCGTCGAACATCCACAGAAAGCCGATGCTGACGATGACGCCCGGCACGGCCCACGGCAGCAGCAGCAGGCTGCGGAGCCAGCGCCGCCCGGGGAACGTACGGTGGAACAACAGCGCCGCGCCGAGACCGAGCGCGAATGCAGGAACCAGCGTGCCGCCGGTGTACACGAGCGAGTGCCCGAAAGCGGCCCATGTGGAAGGCTGCGCAAGCACGCGGTCGAAATTCGCGAATCCGAGCGGTTGCGACAGCAGCTTGGTGAGCTCGAGCGCCCTGCCCGGACGCAGGCTCATCTGCACGATTACCCACAGCGGCCACGCGACGAGCAGCGCCACCGCGACGCATGCCGGCGCGAGCAGGCCGTAGGCCAGCCAGCGATCACGCACCGGCAAGCGCCGACGCCGCGGGACGGCCGTCATCGCGGCCAGCCGGCGCACGTCACTTCAGCGGCAACTCGCGCTCGAGGTCCCGTTGCAGGTCGGCGAGCACTTTCGGCGTCGAATCCTGCGTCGATATCATCCGCATCCCGGCCTTCGTCACCTGTGTCGCAAAGTCGTTGTACCCGGCGCGCACGGCGGGGACGGTCGGAAACAGGTTCTGCGCGCGCGCGGCCTCGTCGTTGATTACCTTGAGATACGGCTTCGCAGCGAAGTCCGCCGGCGTGAGCGTGTTCTTGCGCGGCGCGGGCGATCCCGTCAGCGCATAGGCGTGTTGCCATTCCGGGCTCGCCGCCATCACGATGAACTTCCACGCCGCGTCCTTCTTCCGCGCGTCCGATTTGGCCGCGATGTGAAGGCTGTTCGACGCGCCGCCGGGCTCCACGGGGAACGGCAACCCGGTGATCTTGAGCGACGGCTTCATCTCGGCGGATGCTTTCTCGACCGCGCCCCACACCCACGGTCCGTCGCGCAGAAATGCCGTCTTGCCGTCGACGAACAGCTGGCGCGCCGTCGCGGAGTTCGTCCCCTTCGGCGCGTAGCCGACCGATTGCCGCCACTGGTCGACGGCCCTGACGACCGCCGGGTCGGTGAAGTTGTAGCGACCGCCCTTCAGCCAGTCGGCACCGGAGCCGATAACCCATGACGCCATTTCCACCACCATGTTCGGATGCTCGGCGGTGATCGTCGACAGGCCGAACAGGCCCTTGTCGGCGGCCGTCGTCGCTTTCATCGCGGCCAGCCATTCGTCGGGTGTCTTCGGCACGGCGACGTGCGCGTCCTTCAGCCTCTGCTCGTTGTAGAACAGCATGCCGCCATAGCCCATCAGCAGCACGCCCTGCGTCTTGCCGTTCCACATCATGTCGGCCTGCAGCGGTGGCCACATCGCGGGGATGTCGGTGGACTTCAGCCGCTCGTCGAGCGGCTCGAGCCATCCCTGGTCGGCAAAGCTCGCGAAATCGCGCGACGGCAGGTGCACGATGTCCGGCGGCGTTCCCGCCGCGAAGCGCACGGTCATCTGCTTGACGAACTGGTTGAACGGGATCTGCTGCAGGTTGATCCGGACATCGGGGTATTGCTTTTCGTACGCGGCAATCAGCGACTTCCACCACGTCGACACCCCTGGTTCCTCGGCTTGCCACGTGGGAAAGTCGAGCACGGTCTGTCCGGCGGCGCCACCGGGCGCCGAACCGAGCACGAGCGCCGCGGCGAGCGCGGTGATGAGTCGAAACCACGGTTTCATTGTCAGCTCCTCGATGCCTAACGGATTGAATTCATCGGACGCCGGCGGCAAGTGAAACGAGATCCTGCACGTCCGCCAGCAAGGCCGCCAGCTCCTCGCGGTCGCCGGCGTCCAGCGACGGGCCGGCCGCGCGAACGCCGGTCGACGCAATGACCCCCCGCAGCCGCAACACTTCCTTCGTCATCGCCATCCGGAAGACGGCCTGGAAATTGAGCAGCGGAAGCATTCGGTTGTACAAGGCGCGCACGCCCGCGCGATCTCCCGACCGGTGCAACGCGAACTGTCGCGCATGAAGATCGGATAGCTCGCAGGCCGGCATCGTCCCGCAGGCGCCCCGCGCGAGCTCGTCGGTAATATACCGGCCGCCCGCGCCGCCGAAAACGCCGACGAGCGACGGCACGCCGGCGGCCAGTATCCGGGTGATCCGCTGACCGCACGGCAGCGTCTCCTCCTTGACGTAATGCACGCCATCGACGGCACGGACGATTGCCACGACGTCGGCGGCGGACAGCGCGCAGCCGGCGGGCGCCGGCGCGTTTTGCAGGATCACGGGAACACCGGCCCCGGCCACGCGCTGGTAATAATCACGGATTGCGGCCGTCTGCGTTGCCAGCGTTGCCGGCGCCACCGCCATTACCGCAGCCGCGCCCACCGCACGGGCCTGCGCCGCATACGTCGCCGCGTCGTCGGCCGAAGCCGCGCTCACGCCGATGACGAGCGGTATGCGCTCCCCCACGCGACTCGCGACGACGTCGACCAGGTGCCGGCGCTCGCTCGCGGCGAGCGTCTCGAATTCGCTGGCCACGCCGGGAAACACAATGCCGTCGGCACCGCTCGCGACGATGAAATCGACGAGCCTGCCGACGTCGCGCTCGTCCGGCGCCCGGTCGTGCCCAAATGGCGTTGCGAGGATCGGGAAGACCCCGGAGAGGGTAGTTGACGTCGCCATCGGCGTGCGGGAAACGGGATCGAAAGGACTCGGATGCTACCTGAACGACGCCGAAACGCGACCGGCCCCGTCCCGGTCCCCGCCCGCAGGCTGGACGCCCTCGTTGCCGCAACACGCGCTGCGTGGGGATTGGTGCGAGGTAACATGGACCGCAGGCAATCGGGCGACGCGCAACAGGCGCACCTGCCGGTCCCCACCAAACCAACGAGGCGTTCATGTCCGCAATTCCGTCCCGCTACGATGGTCCGCGCGAACTGGCCGCGGCGTTGACGCTGCTCACCCGCAATTGCGCCGCCGATGCGCGGTGGGATAGGGAAGGGTTGCGCGACGACGCGGAGTATCGGGATCTCGGTCTCGCTGCCGCCACGAACGGCCGGCTCGGCGCCAAGCACATCCGCGCGCTGAAGCCGTTGCCGGCACCGACCGGGTGGCACTGGCACGACATGACGGCACACTACGTCTTCGTTCTGCGGGGTTCGCTGACCTTTCGATTCGCCGGCGTGGAAGGCGACATCACGCTACGCGGCGGCGACGGCCTGTCGCAGCCTGCCGGCGTGCCGCACAACGTGATCGCGCGTTCCGACGATCTCGAAGTTCTGGAGATCAACGAGCCTGCGGAGTACGGCACGTGGGACCTG
>JBDTNI010000045.1:0-9374 GCA_039933815.1 Betaproteobacteria bacterium | reverse complement strand
AGCGGAAGCCGTCCGAGTCGTTCGTGAATTCGAGGTTTCCCAGCGCGGCCGGCGATTGCGCGTGCGCGACCGCGGCGACACCGATCGCCAGCAACGCGACGAGCCATTGGATCATTTGGTGCCCCAGCTCTTGCGCAGTCCGAGCAGTTCCGAGAAATAGCCGGCCAGGCAGGCAGGCTGCAATATGAGGCTGTAGACGAATGCGTAAACGATAAATCCGGACACGTTGCGACGGACCTGCAGCCCGTTCGCCGCGAACATCTGGCTGCCGACCCGATACATGACGTAGTTGATGCCGAGCGCCATCGGCAGCAGCGCGAGCGTCAGGGGTCCCGCGATCCAGTAGATGCCGAACAGCGCGAGGACGATACCGGGAATGAAAAAGACCGTGTAGGCGAGGTCGAGCCACGGAAACAGCAGGTTCCACCAGATGAACATCGTCGACAGCCGCGGCTGCAGCAGTATGTCGGGAAACTGCCGGAACGCCTCCATCATGCCGCGCGCCCAGCGCTGCCGCTGGCGGACGAACTGCCGCAGGTTGTCCGGCGCATTGGTGAAGCAGCATGCGTCTTCCGCGTGGCCCACGCGCCAGCCGTGGCGCAGGATCGCCCACGTCAGCACGATGTCCTCGCCGACGCAGTCGGCCCATCCGCCGATCTGCCGCAGCGTCTGCCGCTCGTACAGCGAGAACGCGCCCTGCGCGACGAGCGTGCCCTGGTAGAGCGACTGCACGCGCTTGATCGCCGCGATGCCGTGGAAGTAATCCCACTCCTGCGCCTTCGTCACCCAGTTCCGCCGCGAATTGCGGACGAGCATCGTTCCGGCCACGGCACGCGTGTTCGGCGGATCGTTCAGATAACGCTCGACGAGGTTGCGAAGCGCGTCCTTGTACAGGTACGAGTCGGCGTCGAGCGTGACGACGATATCGAAGCGCGACTCCGCCAATCCGCGGTTCAGCGCGGCGGACTTGCCCGCGTTGGCCGGCTGTCGCAGCAGCGTCAGCCAGTCGTGATCGAACGCGTCGACGATCGCGGCCGTGCGATCGCACGAACCGTCGTCGATGACGAACACCTCGAATGCGCCCGGATAGTTCTGGCTCGCAAGCGACCGGATCGTGTCGGCGATCGACGTTTCCTCGTTGTAGGCAGCGATCAGGATCGACAGCGACGGATAGCGGCTCGGCCGCTGTCGCTTCGGCCGCCGGTCGAGCAGCAGGCTCGCGATCAGGAATGCGTTCATGAAGCCCGGCAACAGCGCCATGCCGCCGATCGCGAACCATGCGAGCGTCGGGCCCATCAGCAGCGACAGGTCGGCGACCCACGGCAGCGCGAGCATGACCGTCAGCGCGAGCCACGAGGCGCTGAGCGCCAGCGAGAACAGGAACTTCCGGCGTACATTGAAGTAAAACGGCGCGTTCGACGTCGGCTCATCGACCGACGCTAGGGTCTGCGCATTGTCGAGCGCGGGCTCGGCGACCCGGCGAATACCCGCGCGGGCGAGTGCGATCTCCGCGCCGCTGCGCAGGTCGGGTTGCGGGTCGAGCGTCGCCGGTTCGTCGCCGGCTCGGAAGTTGGCATCGTTGCGCATGATGGGCAATAAGCGCAAGTCGCGTGCCATGCCCAATTCAGCCGGCGTCGCGTGGAGGCCAGACGCGGTCAGGCGTTTTTTGGGACAGGGCAAGGGCGCCGCGCGCAGCAACGCCGCGCGCACTTCACCCGCTGCAGTCGGCGCCGCTGGCGCGTGACGCCGGGCGGCAGCAAACGCCCGCAAGCTCTGCGGCGCGCATTCGCCGCCTTCGGCGCCGGCTGCGACAGGCGCGTGGACCACAGCTTGCGAGCTACAAGCTGCAGCGCCGTTGTGGCCTAATAGGCACGCCCCAATCGCCCCAGGAACCGTGGACGCCGCGCAATTCGCCGATGAGCTGGACCAGAACCGACGCTACCTTCTGCGCGTGGCGAGGCTGCAGCTGCGCGACGCAGATCTCGCCGAGGACGTGGTTCAGGACACGCTGCTGGCGGCGCTCGGCGCACGCGAGGGCTTCACCGGCCGTTCGAGCGTCAAGACGTGGCTGACCGGCATCCTGAAACACAAGATCGTCGATGCGATCCGGCGGAAACAGCGCCAGCCCGTCGTCGCAGCGTCCTTTGATGAGGAAACCGACCTCGACGACTTCGACCCGCTGTTCAAGGACAACGGCGCCTGGCAGGCGCCCCCGGCCGACTGGGGTGATCCGGAGAACGCCCTGTCGCAGCAGGAGTTCATGGGGGTGATGGAACTGTGTCTCGACCGGTTGCCGCCGAACACGGCACGGGTGTTCGTGATGCGCGAGGTTCTCGAGCTCGAGACCGACGAGATTTGTAAGGAATTGCGGATCACACCGAATAACCTGTGGGTCATTCTCTATCGGGCGAGGATGGCATTGCGCCAGTGCATCGAGCAGAACTGGTTTTCGGGCCCGCGGACGTGAAGGCGCCGTAGAACGACATGCTCCACCGGTTGACTCACGTCCTGTCGTGCAGGGAAGCGGCGCGTCTCGTGTCGGAGGCACAGGATCGGCCGCTCACCGTCACCGAGCGCGTGAAGCTGAGGCTGCACCTGTTCGTCTGCAGTGGGTGCTCGCGTTTCGCGCGCCAGATCGAATTCCTGCGCGACGCGGTCGCGCGCTTCCGGACGTAGACCCGTGCTCGTCAACGGCGTCACCACCGACATCGGTGATGCGCGGAACGTCGCAGATGTCGTCGAACGCCTCGGCCTCGTCGGCAAGCGGATCGCCGTCGAGATGAACGGCAGGATCGTGCCGCGCAGCGCCTACGGGTCGACGCCGATCGCCGACGTCGATCGGCTCGAAATCGTCGGCGCCGTCGGCGGCGGCTGAGGCGGCGCGGACGCGCCTCGCGGTCCATCGACGGGAGTAAAATTGCGTGATGAACGCTCCCGCATCCGCGTCGACGCTCGCCGATCCGCTCGTGATCGGTCGCCATTCGTACCGTTCGCGCCTCCTCGTGGGCACGGGCAAGTACCGGGATTTCGCGCAGACGCGCGACGCGGTCGTCGCGTCGGGCGCCGAGATCGTGACCGTCGCGATCCGGCGCACGAACCTCGGTCAAACGGCGGGCGAGCCGTCACTGCTCGACGCGCTGCCGCCGGGCGAATTCACGTACCTGCCCAACAGCGCCGGCTGTTACAGCGCCGACGATGCCGTGCGGACGCTGCGCCTCGGCCGCGAGCTGCTGGATGGTCATGCGCTTTGCAAGCTCGAGGTGCTGGGCGACCAGTCTTCGCTGTATCCCGATGTCCGCCAGACGCTGAAGGCCGCGGAAGTGCTCGTCGCCGACGGCTTCGACGTCATGGTCTACACGTCCGACGATCCGATCGTGGCGCGCGAGCTCGAGCGCATCGGATGCGTTGCGATCATGCCGCTCGCGTCTTTGATCGGTTCGGGCATGGGGATCGTCAATCCGTGGAACCTTCGATTGATCCTCGAGCAGGCGCAGGTGCCGGTGCTGGTCGACGCCGGCGTCGGCACCGCCTCCGACGCGGCGATCGCAATGGAGCTCGGCTGTGCCGGCGTACTGATGAACACTGCCATTGCACAGGCGCGCGAACCCGTCCGCATGGCACGCGCGATGCGGCTTGCCGTCGACGCGGGGCGTGAGGCGTACCTGGCCGGTCGGATGCCGCGCAAGCTCTACGCTGCGAGTCCGAGTTCGCCGACATCCGGCCTCATCGCGTGATCGTCCGGTTCCCGCGCGCGCGCGGATGGCTCGCGCTGTTCGCCCTTGCGCTTCCCGCCGTCGCCTCGGCCGCGCCGCCGACGGCGGCCGATCTGGCCGCACTGTGCCGCGATGCCGAGGACCAGGCGCACTGCGGACGCCTCGTCGAATCGAAACAGCTCCCGCGGCTGAAGTCGATCGTCTCGCGCGAAGGTGACGAGCTCCGCGTCGCGCTGCAACCGACGGGACTCGCCGTGTTTCGGGACGCGGTGAACATCGTCGGCGCGCGCACGTACGCCGTCTGGGACTACGTCGAGGATCTCGACACGCTCGTGCTGTTCTCGACGAATGGCGACCGCAGCGAATTCTGGCTCGTCCAGCGCCGCGGCGGCGGCGAGTTCCGGATTCCCGCCGAGCCGGTGCTCGCGCCCGGTCATCGGCGGTTCGCGACGGCGGATTTCTGCGCGCAGGATTGCGACAACGCGATTGCCGTCTGGCGCATCGACGGTGGCGGCGTTCGCAAGGAGCTCGAGTGGACGCCGCGCGACGCGTGGCAGGACGCGGGCGTCCGCTGGAAGGACGCCGACACGATCGTCGTCGAGTACCGAGCGGCCGGCGCGCCGGCCGCGCACGTTGTCGAGCGTCGTCTCGACGACGCGGCATGGTCGCGCGCGCATTGACACAGGCGCCGGCGCCGCGCCTCGCACCGGCCGCCGACGCGTCGCCGCGTGCCGTGCGCAGCTTCGTGCTGCGGCAAGGCCGTATGTCTCCGGCGCAACGGCGCGCCTGCGACGAGTTGCTGCCGCGTTACGCGGTCACGCCCGCCACGCCGCTGCACTGGCCGACGGTGTTCGGTCGCGATGCGCCCGTCGTCCTCGAGATCGGTTTCGGCATGGGCGAGACGACCGCGGCCATCGCCGACGCGCAGCTCGATGTCGACTTCGTCGGCGTGGAGATGCATCTGCCCGGCGTGGGCGCGTTGCTGAGACGCATCCACGCGATGCAGCTGTCCAATGTTCGCGTGATGCGACACGACGCCGTGGATGTCATCGGGATGATTGGCGACGCCGCGCTCGCCGGCATCCACGTCTACTTCCCGGACCCCTGGCCCAAGAAGCGGCACCACAAGCGCCGGCTGCTGCGGCCGCCCTTCGTGCACGCGCTTGCGCAGAGGCTCGCCCCGGGTGGCTACCTGCACGTCGCCACCGACTGGCAGCCCTACGCCGACGAGATCCTGGCCACGCTCGCCGCGGAGCCCCTGCTCGCCAACACCGGCGACGGCTTCGCGGCGCGTCCCCGCTGGCGGCCGCTGACGAAGTTCGAGGCGCGCGGGATCGCGCGCGGTCACCCGGTCAGCGACGTGCTGTTCAACAGGCGGAGGGCACCAGCAATTCAGTAAGGGCGGCGCGCGCGACGTCGCGGGAAAAATGGCGCTCGATGTTCGCGCGGCCGCCGGCGGACAGCCGGCGCCACAGCGGATCGTCGCCGTACAGCCGCGCAATGGCGGCGGCGAACGCCTCGGGGTCGTCGGCCACGAGGACATCGTCACCGTCGACCAGATGCATGCCTTCGACCGCTGCCTCCGTGGCCACGACGGGCAATCCGTAACTCATGGCGAGATTGACCTTGCCCTTGACGCCGGCGCCGTAGCGCAGCGGCGCGATCGAGACGCGGCAGCCGGTGAAGTACGGTGCGATGTCGGGTACGTGGCCCAGCACCGCGAAATCGTTCGCCGCGAGCGCACGCACGGACGCCGGCGCGTCGGCGCCGATCACGTACGTCGTCACGCCCGGCAGCCGCTCGCGCACGCGGGGCAGCACGTCGCGTGCGAACCAGTGCATCGCGTCCACATTCGGTGGATGCTGAAAGCCGCCGATGAATACGAGTCCGTGACGTGATTCGCGCGGCGGCACCGCCGCGGAAAGCTCATGGACGTTGGAGACGAGCAGCACGCGCGCCGACGGCGCCAGCATCTGCAGAACCGACTGTTCGGCGGCGGAGACGACAAGCGTCACGTCCGCCTTCGCGATCAGCGACAGTTCCTCGTCGCGCTTGGTGCGCGCCGACAGTTCGGCGGTCCTGCCGCCGTCGAGGGCGGCCAGTCGTTCCTCGCGCATGAAGTGCAGGTCGACCGTGTCGAACACGACGCGCGCGGACGGCGCAAACCGGCGGACCGTGTCGAGATGCCTCGCGGCGATGTAGTGCCGCGAAAGCAGCACGACGTCGAACTCCGCCCCGCGGTCCCTCAATAGTTCGGGGATCGAGCGCACGTACGGATGAAAAAGCACCTCGACGCCGAGGTCCTGCAGCGCCTGCACGTAACGCTGCTCGTACTCCAGGTTGTCCGCGACGAACGTAACCTTGCAGCCCAGCGAGATCGCAATCGCCAGGAGACCCCGCATGCGCAGCGAGCCGGAGTCCTGGTCGGGGCGCGGCATTCGGGCGTCGACGACGAGCATCCGGCTGCGCGCCTGCCGGTCGCGCGCGTACTGCGGGCGCACGCCGTTGGCGTCGTGCGCGGCGAGGGCATCGGACCACTTCGCGGCGAAAGTCGCCTGGTTGATGAGCTGGTGCCGCTTGATGCCGGTCGTGATATCGACGCCCGACGTACGGCCTTCGAAGTGCACGACCAATGCGCGTGGTTGGTAAAAGACGCGTCGTCCCATCGCGCGAACGGCGAACGCGAGATCGGTGTCCTCGTAATACGCCGGCGAGTAGCGCGTGTCGAAACCGCCTGCCGCCTCCCAGACGTCACGCGGGATCGCGAGGCACGCGCCGGAGCAGTAGTCGACTTCGCGAAGGTAGTCGAATTCCGGCCGGTCGGGATCCTCGCCGCGACCCACGTTCCAGGCGCTGCCATCACGCCAGACGATGCCGCCCGCCTCCTGCAGGCGGCCGTCGCCGTACACGAGCTTGGCGCCCGCGAGCCCGGCGTCCGGGTAGGCCTCGAACACGCGCAGCAGCGCGTCGAGCCAGCCGTCGGTGACGATGGTGTCGTTGTTCAGCAGCACCAGCATGCGGCCGCGAGCCCGCGCGGCACCCCGGTTGCAGCTGCCGACGAATCCGAGGTTCTCCGAGTTGCGTTCGAAACGCACGCCGTCCACGCCAGCGAGCGCACGTTCGAGTGGCTCGGGCGACGCATCGTCGACGACGAGCACCTCGTAGGCGCCCGACGTGTTGCGTGCAATGCTCGCCAGCGCGGTGAACGTCAGCAACGGCTCCCCGAACGCGGGCACGATGATCGAAACGTCGGGCGCGACCGACGTGCCGACCACGAGCGGAACGACGTGCGATTCCACGTGCCACGTCGGCAGCGTTCGCGGCTTGAAGCGATCGCCCCGCCGAAGCTTGCGAACCACGCGCCGCGCGAGCGCCTCCGGTCCTTCGGTGCGAAGAACGGTCCACGCGAGCCCGGCATGCCTCGGCAACTGGCGGATCGTCCGCACGCGCGTCCGCCATTCGGCGCGCCCGAGCTGCAGGCGCTGCGCGACGCCGCGCAACGGCGCACTCCATCGCCACGTCGTCGATGTCTCGAGCTCACGAACGCGTTCGCGTGCCGCCGACAGTGCCTGCGCGCCCTCGTGCCACTGGGCGCGCAGGGCTACGAGTTCACGCTGCGCCGCGATCAGCGTCATCGCGAGTCGCCCCGACTCGTCGGAGCCCTGAGCGTGGATCACCATCAGCTGGTCGTGCTCCCGGTCCGCCGCCTCCGACCGTCGACCGAGTTCCGCGCGTGCAGCGTCGTGACCGCAGAGCACGCCGGCGACGTAGAGCTCCCGCAGCGACAGCGGTGCATCGACCGTACGCCGGATCGGTTGGAAATGGCGCGGCTCGAACGCGAGCGCTGCGACGTCACCCGGCGGCACACTTCTGTCGCGCGGCAACGGTGCGACATAGAGGCTCCTGTAGTGCGCCGGGTCAGTCATGATGCGGCGGTCACCGTCGCGTCGACGCCGTCGTCGCGGCCGGCATCGCTCGCATGCGCCCGCCCAACCTCCATCAGCGCGGCGTTCCATTGCGCGGCTGTCGCATCCCATGGCAGCAGGCGAACGCGCGGCTGGCCCGCCAGGCGTTCGGTGAACGCTCCGAGCGACGATGCGACGATCGGCAGACCCGACGCCATCGCCGTCGTCAGCGTGTACGCATAAGTTTCGGGAATCTGCGCCGGAAAGAACAGGACGTCCGCGCGCTCGCCCGCCAGCAGCAACGGCAGTGACGACTCCTCGTACGAGCCGTGAATCGTCAGCGGGGCGTCGGGCCACTGCGCGATCGGCGCCGCGGTCGCGCCCAGCACCCTGAACACCATCGGCAACCCGCGGCGCCTTACGTCCTCCGCACAGCCCGCGACGACGTCGAGACCCTTTTCGCGCGAAAGCAATCCAAGCGTCACGACGCGAAGGATCCGCGCCGGTGCTGCCATCGCGGACTCCGGATGAGGCCAGACGTCGATCGACAGCCCGGGCAGATCGCGCGCGACCCGATCGGCGACGTCCCGCGACGGCGCGATGACGCGAGCGGCGCCGCGGAGGAAATCGCCGAGCAGCGTCCGCCACGCGCGGACGTCGAGGTCCCACTGCGCCGACCGCTGCACGCCGCAGGCAGCACACGCACCGGACTCGTGCTGCGTGCAGAAGCGTCCCGTCGCATCCGCCAGGTGGTATTGCGGACAGATCGCGTAATAATCGTGCAACGTGCAATCATAGGGCAGCGACGCCGTCACGGGCAGTTGCAGGATCGAGCGGGGCAGCCCGTGGACGTGGTGCACGTGCAGCCGTGCAACGCCGATCGCCTTCAGCGTTCGCGCGAGCAGGGACAGATCATCCGGCAGGCGAAACCAGGCAGAAAAGTCATCGGCCGCCGCGGGTGAATAGAGCCGCACGGTGTCCGCATCCGCGGGCTCCAGATAGAGGACGTCGGCATCGTCGCGCACCAGCTGCGCGACATCGTTCATGTAACGCCGGATGCCGCCGCCCCACGCATGCGATACGAAGACGATCGCGGGCTTTGTCGAAGCCGCCATCCGGGCGACGTCGATGCGCCCCGTCATCAGTCGCAGCTCCGCGTACGCCTGCGTATCCGGCGGCGCTGCGCGGTCGGCGGTTGCCCATGCCGCCGGGTCACCACCGCGATCCGCGCGATCGGCGCGATCGCCGCCGACAAACACATCGGCCGCCACCCGCACGGCCAGCCGCGCCTCGCGTGCCCGGCGGCTCCATTCGACGGTCGCATCGCCCGCGGAAACCGCCGCGGCCGGCAAACGCGCATCGATGCAGCGTCGCGCCACGTAGACGCACGGGCCCGCGGCCGCCTGCACGTCGGTAAAGCGGCCGCGATTGATCCGAGCGAAGAGACCATCGATACCGGCGCGACTGAAATTTTCGTGACCGCCCCGACACGAAAAACTTTCGTAGCGCGCGGTTCCATCGCGGTCGGTGAACGTGCCCACGACGCCGACATCGCGGTTCGCGGCGTGCGCACGCAAACGATCGAGCCAGTCGCCCGTCACTTCCGCGTCGGGCCGCATCACGGCGACGTCGCGCTCGGTGTGCCGGGCTACGCCAACCCCGATGGCCGCGGCGGCGCAATCCGCCGTTGCGGCGTGGACGATCGATACGCGGGCATCACGCGCGAATTCAGAGAAGTCTCCGCCGCTGCCGCGAG
>JBDTNI010000044.1:0-9466 GCA_039933815.1 Betaproteobacteria bacterium | reverse complement strand
CGCCCGCGCTTCCCCGCCCCGCACCCCACACCGCGTCGTGGCTCGAGCGATACCGCGACGTCCGCGCACGCACCGTCGCTTTGACCGCGTCGCTGTCCGCGGAAGATTGCGCGCTACAGTCGATGCCGGACGCGAGCCCGGCAAAGTGGCACCTCGCGCACACGACGTGGTTTTTCGAGACGTTCGTCGTGGCGCCCAACGACCCAGGCTATCGGCCGTTCGACCCGGCGTTCCGCGTGCTCTTCAATTCGTATTACAACGGGATCGGCGAGCAGCACGCGCGCGCCGAGCGCGGGCTGATCTCCCGTCCTTCGCGCGACGACGTCCTCGCGTACCGCTTGCACGTCGATGCGGCGATGATCGCGCGCTGTGACCAGGCCGATGCGGAGCCCGCACTTGCGGCACTGATCGAGCTCGGGCTCAATCACGAACAGCAGCATCAGGAACTCGTCGTCACCGACGTGCTGCACCTGTTCTCGCGCAATCCCGCGCGGCCGGTGCTGTTCGGTGAACGGGCGCCGACGCGCTGTCCCGCGCCGGCCGAGTGGATCGAGACACCGGCCGGCATCGCGCACATCGGCCACGACGCACGCGGCTTCGCGTTCGACAACGAGGGCCCGCGTCATCGCGTCTGGCTCGAGCCCTTCGCGCTGTCGTCGAGAACGGTCACCAACGGCGAATACGAGGCGTTCATCGACGACGACGGCTACCGGCGGCCCGAATTGTGGCTGTCGCTCGGATGGGACGCGGTGACGGCGCGCGGCTGGCGCGCGCCGCTTTACTGGCAGCGCGACGGCACGGCGTGGCGGCGGTTCGGTCCGCGGGGGCTCACCGACGTCGATCCCGACGAGCCCGTCGACCACATCAGCCTGTTCGAAGCCGACGCGTTTGCGCGTTGGTCGGGCGCGCGGCTACCGACCGAGTTCGAATGGGAAGTGATCGCGAGCCGTGCGCGCGCCGATTCCGCGCCGGCGGCGGCGCGTCACGCGAACGCGGCGACGACCCTGCTCGGCCGCTGCGCGATCGCAGGCGCGAGGTCCGATCTCGGAATCGGCGACGTGTGGGAGTGGACGTCGTCGAGCTACGCGTCGTATCCGGGGTTTCGCACGACACCCGGCGCCACCGGCGAATACAACGGGAAGTTCATGTCGAGCCAGTATGTGCTGCGGGGTGCGTCGATCGCGACGTCGCCGGGTCATTCGCGGGTGACGTACCGCAACTTCTTTCCGCCGGACGCACGCTGGCAATGGAGCGGCGTGCGGCTCGCCCGCGACCTGCGCTGACTGCGCCGGAGCCTGACGTCGCCGCCGGAACGTCAGGTCGCGTAGAAGACGGCGAAATCGCTCGCGCCATCCTGCCAGCAGCGAATGTCCGAAAAGCCGACGCGCTGGAGCATCGCCGAGAACTCCGCCGGCGCGTACTTGTACGAGCTTTCGGTATGGATGCGTTCACCGCGTTCGTAGGTGCGCGGCGAGCCCGCGATCGACACCGTGTGCGTCTCGAGCGCTTCCAGATGCATCTCGACACGCGATTGCGGCCCGTTGTAGACCGAGACGTGGCGAAACCGGCGCGGATCGAAGTCCGCGCCGAGAATGCGGTTCACGTGGACGAGGACATTGCGATTGAACGCGGCAGTAACGCCGGCGGCGTCGTCGTAGGCCGCCTTCAGGCGCGCGATGTCCTTCTTCGTATCGACGCCGATCAGAAGCCCGCTTTCCCCATCGGGGCCGAAGTGCCGCCGGATCCGCGAAAGAAACGTCAACGCGGCCGCCGGGGCGAAATTGCCGATGGACGACCCGGGGTAAAAATAGGTCGTCGGACCGTCCCCGACGTCATCGGCGACGTCGAAGCCGCGCGTGAAGTCAGTAAGGATGCCGCGCACGTCGATGCCGGGATGCGACGATGCGAGCCGCGGCAACGCTTCCGCCAGCGCATCGTCGGCGATGTCGATCGCGACGTACGCGGAAGGCTTGAGCCATGGCAGCCACGCCCCCGCCTTGGCGCAATCACCGGCGCCGAGATCGACGAGCTGCTTGCCGATGCCTGCGGCCGCGACGATCGCCAACCGGTTCGACGCGAATATCCGGGCTTCGGTGCGCGTCGGGTAGTACTCGGGAAGCTGGCAGATCCGCACGAAGAGCGCGCAGCCCTCGGCGTCGTACAGGTACTTCGGCGAGATGGACGACGACGTCGCGCGAAGCCCCGCAATCAGCGACGCGCGATCGGCGGCGGGATCGACATGACGGCGGTCAATGACGTTGGCATCGAAATCGAACGTCCGGGCCTGGCGGGGACGAACGCAGGATTCGACGCGAAGGGATGAACGATGCATTGAAACTCCGGCCAATTCGATGGGTGGAAACCGCGGGCATCGTGCGTGACATCCGACATCCGACGCACAGGCACGGACGCCGCCTGCTCGCAGCGGCTGGATTTAAGGACCGCGCCCGTTCGCATTCGTTCAGGCGTGCCGGATCGCACGCCGGAACGCGAGCAGCGCAGCGATCGCGGCCGCAGCCAGTATGCCGAGCGCCGTCATGCGCGATGCGTCGACGTGGAAGATCAGCGTGAGGAGCACCGGAGCCAGCGCCTTCAGGATGAACTGCGGCTGCGCGAGCTTTCCCAGGAGCGTGCCGAAATCGCGTGATCCGAACAACGCGGCGGGTACCGTGCCGCGGACGATCGTCATCAGCCCGTTTGCCCAGCCGTACAACAGCGCGAACAGCAGGGCGAACAGCCAGACGCCGCGGACGAAGAACAGCAGTACGAGGGCGGTCGCGAGCAAAGCGAAGGCGAGTGTCCCGACGCCAAACGGGGACGCGCGATGCGACCATGCAAGTTCCATCGCCCGCCCGGCCACCTGCATCGGACCGATCAGCGCACCGACCAGCACCGCATCGCGCGCGGCGAGGCCGCCCGCCGCCAGCAGCACGACGAGATGCGCGGACACCGCCGACGCCAGGAATGCCGCGATCGAGAATGCCGCCGCGAGCCAGACGAATGCGTCGGACGCCGCGACGCGCTCATCCGGTCCCGCCGCAGCGGGCGGGGGCGGCGGCACCCGCGGCGCGGCACGCACGAACGCGAGATGCAGCGGCACGCACACAACCGCGTTCAGCGCTGCGTGAACGGCGAACGCCGCGCGCCAGCCGTGCGATTCGAGCAGGTACTGCGACAGCGGCCAGAAAACCGTGCTGGCAAAACCGCCGAAAAGGGTCACCGCCGTAACCGCTCGCCGGTACGACGGACCCGCGATCCGGTGGAGCGTCGCGAAAGCCGGGTCGTACAGGCACGCGGACATCGCGAGGCCGGCGACCAGCCAGCCGGCGAGCATCGTCGCGCCGTTCGACGCAGCGGCAAGGATGACGCACGCGGCCGCGCCGAGCGCCGAGCCGCCCGCGAGCACGCGCCGGCTGTCACCACGGTCGATGCGCCGCCCGATCCACGGCGACGCCAGCCCCGACACGAGCAGGCCGAGTGTGAAGCTGCCATACAGCGCGACATCGCCGACCTGCAGCGACCGCGCCATCGGCGGCCCGAGCACGGCGATCGAGTAAAACAGCGTTCCCCACGACACGATCTGCGCCACACCCAGCGCACACACCGTCGCGCGAAGGCCCGGGACGTGCACGGCGATCACGCCGGCGTTCGCGTCGACGGGCGCAGCAGGTCGAGCAACGACAGCGCCACGACTTCGGTGGCGCCGTGCAGATCGCTGAGGCGCAGGCACTCGTCGGCCCGATGGCCGTTCGCCTCGGCGAGCGTCCTCGGTCCGGCGCCGTACAGGACCGTGGGAATGCCCGCCGCCGTGTAATGGCGCGCGTCGGTGTAAATGGGCACGCCGCGCGACGGCAGCGATTCGCCGAACACGTCGCGCCCACGCAAGGCGATGGCGTCGACGAGCGTCTGCTGGCCGGCGATCGGCACGAACGGCGCCGCGACGAGCACGCGCCGCACGGCAACGCGCACGCGCGGCGATGCGAGGGAAAGATCGGCGATCACCGCCCGCAGTTCGGCCTCGACCGCTGACGGATCCTCCTCGGGAATGATGCGGCGGTCGAGCCGAAACGTCACGCGGTCGGGAACGACGTTCGTGTTGATGCCGCCTTCGATCAGCCCCACGACGAGCGTCGGATGCCCGATGCCGTCGATCCGCGAGCGCGTGGTCGCATACGTCGCGCGGTGCGCATAGAGGCCGGCAAGAATCGCGGTGGCCGCTTCGAGCGCGTCGACGCCGCGTTCCGGCTCCGCGGCATGGCCCGACACACCGAGCACGTCGACTTCGAGATGCAGGCAGCCGTTGTGCGCCGTCGTGATCGCATAGGAGAAGCCGGCGCTGATCGCGTAGTCGGGCGCGGAGAGCTTGTTCGCGAGCAACCACGCCGGACCGACCGCGCCGCCCGCCTCCTCGTCATAGGTGAAATGCAGCTCCACGCTGCCGTCCAGGTCGACGCCCCGCTCCGCCGCATCGACGAGCGCGCGCAGCGCGAAGGCGTATGTCGCGAAATCGGATTTCGACACGGCGACGCCGCGCCCGTACATGACGCCGTCGCGAACTTCCGCGCCGTAAGGATCCGTTGTCCAGTGCGCGCCCGGCGGCACGACGTCCCCGTGCGCGTTGAGCGCGATCACCGGGCCGCGGCCCTTGCCGAACGCGGCGCGCACGATGAGGTTCGTGCACGACACCATGCCGTTGGCCGCGACGTCCGCCGCAGGGACCGGGTGACGCTCGACCGCAAGGCCCATCGCCTCGAGAAGCGCCGCTGCGACGGCGGCATGCGGTGCGCAATCGCCGGGCGGGTTGTCCGATGGCTGGCGCACCAGCGCCGCGAGGAACGACTCCGCTTCGCCGCGATGCGCGGCAAGCCACGCGCGAACGACGTCGTCGGCGCTCATCGGATCACGCAGCCGCGGCGCGACGTGCGCTAGCGATGACGGAAGTCGGGCTTGCGCTTCTCGACGAAGGCGCGCATGCCTTCCTTCTGGTCCTCGAGCGCGAACGTCGCATGAAACTCGCGCCGCTCGAACGCGAGCCCGTCGCTGAGCGACGATTCGTACGCGCGGTTGATCGATTCCTTGATCTTCTGCACGATGGGCAGCGAGAACGAAGCGATCTTCAACGCGGTGGCGAACGCTTCGCGGTCGAGGTCGGCCGCCGGCACGACGCGCGCGACGAGGCCGCTGCGCTCGGCTTCGTGCGCGTCGAACATCCTGCCTGTCAGGCACCACTCCATCGCCTTGGCCTTGCCGACGGCACGCGGCAGTCGCTGCGTGCCGCCGAAGCCCGGCATCGTGCCAATGGTGACCTCCGGCTGGCCGAACTTCGCGGTTTCCGCCGCGATGATGATGTCGCACGCCATGGCAAGCTCGCAGCCGCCGCCGAGCGCGTAGCCGGCGACGGCCGCGATCACCGGCTTGCGCACCTGGCGGATGCGCTCCCAGTCCTTGGTGATGTAATCGTCGGCGTAGACTTTCGCATAGTCCCAGTTCGCCATCGCCGCGATGTCGGCGCCTGCCGCAAATGCCTTGTCGTTGCCCGTTATGATCGAGCAGCCGATCGCCGGATTCGCGTCGTTGGCGAGCAGCGCATCGCAGATATCGCGCGCCAGCCCGTCGTTCAGCGCATTCAGTCGCTCCGGACGGTTGATCCGGAGAAGCCCGACGCGCTCGCGCGTCTCGACGATCAGGTGATCCGGCATGGGACTTCGCTTTCGGGAAAGGCCATTCGGCGGTGACGCATAATAACGAATTGCCGCGCGGCGGCGGAACGCGTCGCAGAACAGGAGCGGGACATGACAAAGGCATTCGCATCCCAGGCTGATCTGCAGGACAAGAAAATCAGCTTCGACCGGCTGTCGGCGCACGCCTATGCATACACGGCGGAAGGCGATCCGAACACGGGCATCGTCGTCGGCGACAGCGCGGTGCTCGTCGCCGATACGCAGGCGACGCCGGTCATGGCGCAGGACGTACTGAAGCGCATACGCAGCGTGACCGACAAGCCGGTTCACTATGTCGTGCTGACCCACTACCACGCCGTGCGCGTGCTGGGGGCCTCCGGCTACGCGCCGCGCGAGATCATTGCCAGTCGCGATACGTACGACCTGATCGTCGAGCGCGGCGCGCAGGACATGCAAAGCGAGATAGAGCGATTCCCGCGGCTGTTTCGCGCCGTCGAGAGCGTGCCGGGCCTCACGTGGCCGACGATGACGTTTCGCGGCGAGATGTCGCTGTGGCTCGGCAAGCTCGAGGTGCGGCTGATGCAGGTCGGGCGGGGGCACACGAAGGGCGACACGATCGTCTGGCTGCCGGAGGAACGCACGCTGTTCTCTGGCGATCTCGTCGAATTCGGCGCAACGCCGTACGCAGGCGACGCGTACTTCAAGGATTGGCCGCGCACGCTCGACGCGCTCGCCGCACTCGAGCCCGAGAAACTTGTGCCCGGCCGCGGGCCGGCGCTGACCGACCGCGCCCAGGTTGCCGAAGGGCTTGCGAGCACGCGCGCGTTCATCAGCGACCTGTACGCATCGGTGTCGGCCGCGGCGCGCGAAGGCAAGGACCTGCGCACGATCTACCGGACGGCATACGCGGACCTGCGCCCCAAATACGGCGACTGGGTGATCTTCGACCACTGCCTGCCGTTCGACGTGACGCGCGCCTACGACGAGGCGACGTCGCATCCCGATCCGCGGATCTGGACGGCGGAGCGCGACCAGGAAATGTGGCGCGCGCTCGCGGATTGACGCCGGCGCACCGCATCTTCGTGGCTGCCCTTTCGTCCGCGCCTTCGTACACGAAACCGCCGGAATGCGGTTCGGACGCCGTGATGCACCGCCCGGTCATCGTCGTCGGCGCCGGGCCGGTAGGCCTGACCCTTGCGATCGACCTCGCGCGCCAGGGCACCCCGGTGCTGCTGCTCGACGACGACGACCGGCTGTCGAGCGGGTCGCGGGCAATCTGTTTCGCCAAGCGGACGCTGGAGATCTGGGATCGACTCGGCTGCGGCGATCCGATCGCGGATCGGGGCGTCTCGTGGCGCGTCGGCAAGCTCTATGTCGGCGACCGTCTCGTCTACGCGTTCGATCTCCTCCCCGAAGCCGGCCACCGCAGGCCCGCGTTCGTCAACATCGCGCAGCACGATGTCGAGGCGTTGCTCTACGCGCACGCGCTTGCGCAGCCCGGTCTCGAGATCCGCTGGAAAAACAGGGTCGTCGGCGTGCGGAACGACGCGGACGGCGTCCTCGTCAACGTGGAAACGCCCGACGGCGACTATCGCGCTCACTGCGACTGGCTCGTCGCGTGCGATGGCTCGCGATCGCCGGTGCGCCAGATGCTGGGGCTGGCGACACAGGGACGGCTCTTCCGCGACCGCTTCCTGATCGCCGACATCCGGATGGCGGCCGACCTGCCGACGGAGCGGCGTTTCTGGTTCTCGCCGCCGTTCCATCCCGACGGATGCGCGCTGATGCATCGGCAGCCCGACGCAGTCTGGCGCATCGATTTTCAGCTCGGCTGGGACGCCGATCCCGCCGTCGAGCGCGAGCCCGAGCGCGTGGCCGCACGCGTGCGCGCGATGTTGGGCGACGACACGCCGTTCGAGCTCGTATGGTCGAGCGTCTACACGTTTTCGTGCATGCGAATGGAACATTTTCGCCACGGCCGCGTGCTGTTCGCCGGCGACGCGGCGCACGGTGTTTCGCCGTTCGGTGCGCGGGGCGCGAACAGCGGCGTGCAGGATGCCGACAACCTCGGCTGGAAGCTCCACCACGTCGTGCGCGGCGTTGCCTCCGACGCGCTGCTCGACAGCTACGCGGCCGAGCGCGAGCGCGCGGCCGACGAGAATATCGCGCATTCGACGCGCAGCGCGGAATTCCTGACCCCGACGACGCCCATCAGCCGGCTGTTCCGCGACGCCGTCCTCGACCTTGCGGCCGCGCATCCGTTCGCGCGAACGCTCGTCAATTCGGGACGCCTGTCGACGGCGACCACGCTCGCCGCCGCGCCGCTCGGCACCGCGGATCGGGACCATTTTGCCGGCGCGATGATTCCCGGCGCCGCCGCAGCGGATGCACCGGTCACGATCGACGGCCGGGACGGCTGGTTCCTCAATTGCCTCGGCGGCCGGTTCGTCGCCGTGCATTTCGCGCGCACCGACGCTGCGCGGGCGCCCTGTCCCGTCGCGGACGCGCTCCGGGCGGCAGCCGTCGACCTGCCCTTCCCGATCGACGTGCTGGTCGTCGCACCGTCGGCCGACGCGACGCCGGCCGCTGCGGTCGTCGATACGCAACGGATGCTCGCCGCGCGTTATGACGGCGTTCCCGGGACGACGTACCTGATGCGACCCGACCAGCACGTCTGCGCGCGCTGGCGCGGCTTCGACGCGGGAATCGTGCGAGCCGCGGCGGTGCGCGCGGCATGCGTCGGATGACCGCGATGGCACCGCTCGTCATCGCACCCAATCTAGCGAACCCCGACGGTTTCTACGCCGCGCTGCTCGCGGCGCACGAGGGCCTGACGCCCGAAGCGAGCCATCGGCTGAACGCACGGCTCGTGCTGCTGCTCGCCAACCACGTCGGCAACGCAGACGTGCTCGATGACGCGCTGCGGCGCGCGCGCGCCGACGTCGAAGCGCCGTCGCACGGCGGGCCGTGACTGCTAATCCCGATTCCTAAACCCGCAGGACAAGGCAACCATGAACAAGGTCTACCCGACACCGGCCGCTGCACTGGAGGGCCTGCTGCACGACGACATGACGATCGCGGCAGGCGGCTTCGGACTGTGCGGCATTCCCGAGAACCTCATAGCGGCGCTCGTGGCGAGCAATATCAAGGGATTGACGATCGTCGGGAACAACGCCGGCGTCGACGACTTCGGCATGGGACTGCTGCTGAAGGCGCGGCAGGTGCGCAAGGTCGTCGCCTCGTACGTCGGCGAGAACAAGGAGTTCGAGCGGCAGGTGCTGGCGGCAGAGCTCGAGCTCGTGCTCACGCCGCAGGGAACGCTCGCGGAGAAGCTGCGCGCCGGCGGCGCCGGCATCCCGGGCTTCTACACGAGAACCGCCGCCGGAACGCCACTCGCCGACGGCAAGGAAACGCGCGCGTTCGACGGCCAGGAATACGTGCTCGAGGAGAGCATTCGCACCGACCTGTCGATCGTCAAGGCGTGGAAAGGCGACGCCGCAGGCAACCTCGTCTACCGCGAGACCTCGCGCAATTTCAATCCGATGATTGCGACGTGCGGCAAGGTCACCGTCGCCGAGGTCGAGGAGCTGGTGCCCGTCGGCGAACTGGATCCCGACCACATCCACACGCCCGGGATTTACGTCGATCGCATCGCGCAGGGTGCGCGCTACGAGAAGCGCATCGAGTTCCGCACCGTGGCAGGCGGCGCGTCGAAGAAGGATTCGCCGGTGCGCGAGGCGATGGCGAGCCGCGCCGCCCGCGAGCTTCGCGACGGGTACTACGTG
>JBDTNI010000043.1:0-9583 GCA_039933815.1 Betaproteobacteria bacterium | reverse complement strand
AATCACCGGTACAACTCGCTGCTGTGGGACGAGGAAGACCTCGCGCGGCGCGACGACGTCGACGACGCAGCGATCGCCGCCAACAAGCGCGCGATCGACCGGTACAACCAGCAGCGCAACGACGCGATCGAGCGGATCGACGAGACACTGCTCGCGCGTCTCGCGGACGTTACGCCGCAGGCGAGCGCCTGGCATAACTCCGAGTCGGCGGGCGCGATGATCGATCGCCTGTCCATCCTGACGCTGAAAACCTTCCAGATGAACCGTGCGTCGAACCGCAACGACGCCACCGATGCGCAGCGCGCCACGTGGCGCCAGCGGCATGCGCTGATGCAGCTCCAGCGCGGCGATCTCGCACGATGCCTAGACCGGCTGCTGGCCGAGGCGGCCGCAGGCCGCGCGTTCTGGCGCGTCTACCGGCAGTTCAAGATGTACAACGACCCGCAGTTGAATCCGCACCTTCGAGTGCGGCGAGGATAAGCGCATGTGTGGCGATCATGCGAGCGCCGTTGACGTCTCCGCGCTCTCGAACAGCGCATCGATCGCGCGCGCGACGTCCGTGACGTCGAACGCCTCCATGCACAGGGCGCGCGCGCAGCCGGCCGGCGGCGCGCCGTGCATCCGCTCGCAGCGTCGCACCCACGGTACTTCGCGAAAGAACTGGATCGCCTGATCGCGGCACGGGAACGGATCGACGGTCACCGCCCGGCAGGGAGACTTCGCAAAGAAATCGCCGGGCCCGCAAATCACCGCCGAGCCGGGCCCGAACAGCGTCACTGTCGGCACGCCGACGACGCGTCCGAGATGCGCGACGCCGGTGTCCGGCGCGACCAGCAGGCGCGCCCGCGAAATGAGATGCCACAGTTCGTCGAGCGCGAGCGTGCCGGCGAATCGGGGGTGATTCGCACTCGCGTTGATGGCATCGAGCAGCGGTCCTTCGCCGGGACCGACGGACCACACGGGAAGAAGGCCGCGCGCCTCGAGACTGTCGGCCAATGCGCGCCAACGCGCCGGCTCCCACCGCTTGAGCGGCGTGCTGGCTCCGACGTGGAGGACGGCGTAATCCCCCGCGATGTCCGCACGACCGGAGTCGGCGGGCGCAGGCCAATCGGCGGGCGCATAGCCGGGAGGCGGCGCGCCGTCCACGAGCGACGCTGCCGTCTCGCCGAACGCGGTGGGCCGGTCCGAGTACGCGACGAGCTGGTCGACGGGCCAGTTCTTGTGTGCGGGCCGGTCACCGGCGAGGCCGACGATCCACGAGGCGCCGATCGCACGTGCGAGCCACGACCAGCGGTTGTCCGCGGGCAGGATGACGAGATCGAAACGCGGCGCACGCAGCAGCGGCCAGAACGTCGAGACATCGCGCGCATCGAATACCTGCGCGCGAACGCCGTAAGGACGGCTCGCGTACAGCGGTGCGAACGGCTTGGCGACCGTCATGACGATCTCCGCTTGGGGATGACGGTGGCGCAGCTTCGCGAGCAGCGGTGTCAGCATCAGCGTGTCGCCGAGCAGCAACTGATGTAGCACGAGGATGCGCCGCGGTGCCTTCGGCGGCTTGCGTCCGACTCGCCACCGTGCGAGCGCAAGCGCGAGCGAGACTGCGCGCAGCGGGCCGCGGCTACGCCGCATGCGAAGCCTCCTGCGCCAATTGGCGGAGCGATTCGTCGAGCATCAGCAACGACAGCACCTGTTCGGCCAGCGCCGGCGCGCGATCGTACGCGGCCAGCATCGCGCGCACGCGCGCCGCGTCGAGCTCGCCGCCGGTCCGCGCGGCGAGCGACGCCGCCGCAGTGGCCATCCGTTCGGCGAGGTCGCGCGTGAGCCAGTCGCGCAACGGCGGATTGAAGCCGCGTTTCTTGCGCGCGAAGACGCCGAGCGTGTCGAGCCCCGGCGCGAGTTTCGCGAGAAAACGCTTCGGTGGCCGCGTGAAGCGCGTGCGCGCCGGAAGCGCGAGGATTGACTCGACGAAGCGATGATCGAGCAGCGGCGCGCGAAGCTCCAGCCCGTGCGCCATCGTGCATAAATCGGCCTTGCGCAACACGTACTCCGGCAGGTAGTTGGCGAAGTCCCAGCCCAGCAGCCGTTCGACGTGCGAGCCGGCAGGAAGATCAGGCGCTCGCCAATAATGCGCCGGCACGGAACGCCTGGCCGGCTGCAGAAATCGGCGCTGGTTGGGCGTGAGCCCCGAGAATCGAAGCGCGTACGCCGACTCCCAGTCGAGCGAGAGTTCGGCCGCGACCTTGCGCCAGCCCTTGGGCCGGGCGTCGGGCAATGTCGGCAAGCGCAGGCGAATCCCCCGGCGCCAGCCGTTGCGCAGATGCTTGGCGACGCGCTTGTAGCCACCGAACAATTCGTCGCCGCCATCGCCGCCGAGCACGACCTTCACTTCCGCGGAGGCCGCGCGCGCGAGATACCACGTCGGAAAGGCAGACGGATCGGCGAACGGCTCGTCCAGTGCGGCGACGATCGTCGAGAATTCGTCGCGAATCGTCGTCGGCATGACGACGTCTTCGCTCGGGAAGCCGAGCGCCTTGGCCGTCGCATGCGCGTACGGGCTCTCGTCGTAAGAGGAACCGGGGAACGCCGCGCAGAACGCGCGCATCCCCGAGTGGCCGGTCTCGGCGAGCCGGCTTGCGATCGTCGCCGAATCCACGCCGCCCGAGAGGAAAATGCCGAGCGGCCGATCGGCGACGAGGCGCAGTTTGATCGACTGATCGAGCAATGCCCCGCAATCGGCGCCCCCTCGCGCCTGCGGCAGCCAATAGCCAAACTGCGCAAGCTCGCCGGTGCCGAGCGAATATTCGAGGCGATGGCCGTTGGGCAGGCGGGCGATGTCGCGGAATACCGTTCGCGGTGCCGGAATGTAGCGGTGCGCGAGGTAAGCGTCGATTGCGTTGGGGTCGAAACGCCGCCGATCGTCCGGCAGCCACGGCAGCACGCTTCGCACCGTCGAGCCGAACGCGAGCGATCCCCCGATGTGCGAATAAACGATCGGCTTCAGGCCGAGCCGGTCACGCACCAGATGCACGCGCTGCGTGCGAAAGTCGACGAGCGCGAAGGCGAACATGCCGCGAAGCCGCTCGAGCGTCCCGTCGATGCCGTACGCCTCGTACGCACGCAGGATGAATTCGGTATCCGACCGCGATCGGAACCTTGCGCCGCGCGCCTCGAGCAGTCGCGCTTCGCCTTGCCATCCATACACTTCGCCGTTGTAGCAAATCCACACCGTCTCGTCGTCGTTGCCCATTGGCTGGTCGGCTTGCGGGCGTGGATCGATGATGGACAGCCGCGCGTGCACGAGTGCCGCGGGGGCTGGCAGCGCTTCGTCCGCGACTCGATCCCCGGCGTCGAAAGCGACGATATGCTGGGCATCCGGGCCTCGCGCGCGCAGCGCGTCCAGCATGCGGGCGCGGACCGTTGCAGCGACCGGTCGTCCGAAGTGGCCGGCGATGCCGCACATCAGCGTGTCCCGGCCGCGCGTTCGAATATCGCTTCCATGGCATCGAGCATCGCGTCGATGCCGAAGTGCGTCTGCGCGTACGCGTGCGCGGCACGGCCCATCCGCTCGCGCTGGGCGCGGTCGCTCATGAGCGTCGTGAGCGCGCGTGCGAGTGCCCGTGGGTTTCGCGGTGGCACGAGCAGCCCGGTATCGCCGTCGACGAGCGCCTCGGCAATGGCGCCGACCGGCGTCGACACGGCGGGCCGTCCGCACGCCGCCGCCTGCATCAGGCTTTGCGGCACGCCCTCGTCGCCATACGAGGGCAGCACCGCGATATCGAGGCATGCGAGCCACGCCGGCACATCGTCCTGGTTGCCGGTGAAACGCACGTCGGCGTCGAGGCCGAGCTCGCGAACGCGCCGCTCGAGATGGGCTCGTCGTGGACCGTCGCCGATGATGAGCAGTTGCCAGCCCGGCACGCAGGCCTTCAGTTCGCGCCACGCGTCGAGCAGATCGTCGTGGCCTTTCCAGTCGCGCAGCGTGGCGACGATGCCTACTGCCAGACGCGCGTCCACGCCGAGTTGCATGCGCATCGCGTCGCGATCCCTCGGCGCGAACCGTTCGAGGTCGATGCCCGTGCGCACCGACGTGATCGTCGCCGGGTCGTACCCATTGTCGTGCACCAGCTGCCTCTTCAGCGCCTCGCCGGTCACGACAATGTGCGACGTCGCGCGCTGATACAGCCAGCGGGTGGTAGGCAGCGTGTTGACGGGCGTGGACAGGTGCCTCGTGCGCACGAGCCGGGGGGCGCGCGGGAGCGTCGTGCGCGCGAGGGCGATGAGCCATGCGTCGGTTGAGCTGTGCGCATTGATCACATCGAATTCCCGGCCGTGGCGCGCCAGCCACCGGCGCAGCGCGGCGAGCCCGGGCAACCGCTTCCATTCGATCGGCAGCGTCTCCACCGACAAACCCCGCGTGCGCGCGGCGGCGACGATCTGCGCGTTGGGCGGCGCGACCAGGTGCAGCCGATGGCCGCGCCGTGCCATTCCTTCCATCTCCGTCAGAATCCGCAACTCCTGTCCGCCCCAGCCAGTCGACGCCTCGGTGTGTACGATGTTGAGCGTCATGCCGCCAGGCGCCAGTCCGGTGCGTAGCGACGAAACCAGCGCTCGAGGATGAGCAGCGTCCACAGCCGGCCCGCGTGCCGGCGCCGGCCGCCGCGATGCTCGGCGATGAGGCGACCAAGCGCCGTCGCCCGGAAAATGCCCCGCGACGCGAGCCCGTCGCCCATCAGGTGCGATTCGAGTTGTCCCGCAAGGCGCCCGGTCAGCCATTCGGTGAGCGGCATGACGAAGCCCTGCTTGCCGCGGGAGACGATTTCCGGCGGCAGGTACCGCGACGCGAGCCGCTTGAGCAGGAACTTATGCGTCGTGCCGCGGATTTTCAGCCGGGAGTCGAGCCTTGCGCAGAACTCGACGAGCCGGTGATCGAGATACGGCACGCGCGCCTCGAGCGAGTGCGCCATCGTCGCGCGATCCACCTTGGTCAGCAGGTCGTCGGGTAGCCACAAGCGCGTGTCGACGTGCAGCAGTCGATCGAGATACTGCTCCGAGTTGCACTCGGCGTAGGCCTGCGCCGCGAAGTCGCCGACATCGGGCGATTCCGTGGTTGCTGCTAGCAGCGACGCCGTGAGTACCGACGGCTGCACCAGAGCATCGAACACGTTCGGAATCGTCCGGTAGCGCCGCGGCAGCGGCTCGGATATCGACCGCAGCAAACGGTCCTTGCGGGCGCGCTTCGGCAGCAGGCGTGCGAGGGCAGGCAGCGGGGAGCCCGCGTGCGCCAGCCAGCGTACGTACCGCTCCTCCCGCTCGCGTTTGCGGTAATTCGCGTAACCTCCGAACACCTCATCGGCGCCCTCGCCCGTCAGCACGACGGTCACGTGCTCGCGCGCATACCCGGCGAGCAGCATCGTCGGCAGCGCCGCCTGATCGGCGAACGGCTCGTCGAAGATGTCGATCCACTGGTCGAACGCATCGAGGACGTCGTCGGGTCCGAGCATCACCGAATGATGCCGGCTGCCGATGTGGCGCGCGACGGCGGCCGCCTCACGGTGCTCGCTTACCACTTCGCCTTCGAAGCCGATGTTGAACGTGTCGATCGCAGCGCCGCGAACGTCGGTCATCAGCGCCGCGATCAGTGCAGAGTCCACGCCACCGCTTACGAATGCCCCGACGGGCACGTCCGCGACGAGCATGCCGTCGACCGAAGTGCGCATTTCGCGGTCCAGCGCATCCGTCGCATCGTCGTCGTTGAACGTGAACTTCCCGGAGTAGTCTGGACGCCAGAAGCGGCGGACGTCGAGCCTTCCATCGCGCAGTCGAAGCTCATGGCCTGGCGGCAGCTTGCGAATCCCTGAGAAAATCGAGTGCGGCGCGGGGATGAACTGGCACTCGAGGTAAAGCCGCAGCGCGGTCAGGTCCAGCTCGCGTGAAACCGCCGGATGTTCGATCAGCGCCTTGATCTCCGAGCCGAAGACGAAGGTCGCGCCATCCCACGCGTAATGAAACGGCTTGACGCCCAGGTGATCGCGCGCGGCGAAGAGCGTCGCCTCACCCGCGTCCCAGAGCGCGAACGCGAACATTCCGCGCAGCCGCTCGACAATCCGCGCGCCCCACGCGCGCCAGCCCGCGAGTAACACTTCGGTGTCCCCCGACGTGCGAAAACTCCATCCGGCGCTCGCCAGCTCTTCGCGCAAAGCGCGGAAGTTGTAGATCTCACCATTGAACACCACCGTGAGCGCGCCATCGGCGCTCGACATGGGCTGTGCGCTGCCCGCAATGTCGATGACCGCAAGTCGCCGGTGGCCCAGATGCGCAGGTCCGCTCGACAACAAGCCGCCCGCGTCGGGGCCCCGGTGCGTGAGACGCCCGGTCATCATCGCCAGTGTTTCGGATGGGAATGGCGTGTCGCTTACATAACCGGTGATCCCGCACATGGCAATAATTTGATCCATTCAGGCGAGCGACGCGCGAGTTGCGCGGGCGCGTCCGCCTCGCTGCGTCGAGTTTAGCGCACGGACAGTGCGGTCCTACCCAGCCGCTCTGGCGGCACGATCAGACGGGGGCAGGCCCGCGCGAGACCAACGGCTCGAGCGCCGCCATGACCGATTCGTCCGAAAGCTCGGTGATCGTATTTTGCGCCTGCAGGAAGCGCGCCCGCGGGCCGACGGGACCCCAGCGATCGGCGGCGCCGGCCTCCGCGGGATCGGCGAAGAGTCCCACTACACCACCCGGGCTTGCCGCGGCGAAATGCATCAGCCCGGAGTCGGGCATGATCGACACCCTGGCATGGGCAATCAGCGCCAGCGCCTGTTGCAGCGTTCCGCGCTGTGCATGCAGGTAGGGAAGCGGGCGCGCCAGTACGCGCGCCGCGATAGGGTCGTCGCCGGGATAGAGCCCCGCATCGGCGTTGCCGGGCGTCCACAAAAAAACCGTGGGCAAATCCCAGTGCTCGCTGAACCGCGCGGTCCAGCGCAGGACCTGTTCGACGCTCGGCTGCCTTTGCGCGAATCGCGTACCGATCCCCAGCACGATGTAGCGACCCGTCGCGAGCCCGCGCTCGGCGAGCCATCCGTTCGCAAAAGCATCACCTTCGGGCGGAAAGCGGTAGACGGGCACCGGCATGCGGGCCGGCGGTTCGACGCGAAGCGGCGCGAGCAGCGACAGCATTCGCGCGATCTCGTGCCCATGCGCCGGAATCGGCAGCGGATCGGTTAGCCGGGGACCGTAACGCGTGGGATCGTCCGCATAGGCGACGACGCGGCGTGCTCCGGTCGCGATCGCCCGCCGCACCGCGCGCGGTGATTCCTCGCCCCCCATTGCGATCGCCCAATCGAATGCGGCGCGCCGCAGCTTCCACGCGAGTGGCACCTGCGCAAGCAGCGCCCCGACACGCATCCGCCCCGCATGCCGGACGCGTGGGTATACCCAGGTGCGCGCCAAGGCAGGTTCGTCGCGCGCAACCCACGCGTTGTAGTCGTTCACGAGGAGGTGCACCTCGAGGTCCGGCCGAGACGCCTTGAGATGCTCGATCACTCCGGTCGACAACAGAAGATCGCCGAGCTTGTCCCGTTTGACGATGAGAACACGCATGCTTTGTGGGAAAGGTAGAATCGCTTGTCGCGTACGCAGCGGCTCTGCAGTCCGATGACCGATCATATTAATCGCTGGCTGCTGAGATTCGCGGCGACTTATCTCTTCCTGCTGCCGACCAACGCGGTGACCTTTGCTGTCTCGATCGCCTTCGCCGGGGCGGGATTGTGCGCGGTGTTCATATTCGTCCGAACGTGGGTCGATCCCGCGGCGCGCATCCCGCTGGCGGGCCCTTCGATCCTCGTCCCGCTCGCCATCTGGGCGCTGTGGTCCTGCGCGTCGGTGGCATGGTCCGTCGACCCCGAGTACTCGCGCGCCCAGCTCGCGCGAGAGGTCATGGACAGCTCGCTCGCGATGCTGGTCTTTTACGTGGCCGCGCGCGACGCGCGCAGCGTTCGCGTGCTGGTCGGCGCGGCGCTCGCCAGCTTCGCCTGCTTCGCGCTGCTCGCGATCGGCGTCGACCTCATGGCCGGCACATGGGACGCCGGCCGCTGGCATCACGGCGTAGGCACTTGGTCGACGTTTCTGGTGCTGATCGCCCCGTTCATGTTCGCGCTCATCGCGCCACCGCCGGCCGGCTTTGGTGGCGGCGCCCGGTTGCAGGTCATCGGACTGCTGCTCCTCGCGCTGCTGGTCACGACCGCCCGCATGACCGACAATCGCATCGTCTGGATCGCGCTCGCGATCGTGTTCGCCACCGCGTCGCTCGCCGCCGCGTTGCGCTGGCCGCAGACGTTCACTCGCACGCCGCTGCGTTGGGTCGCGCCGCTCACCCTGCTGCTGCTGGTTCTGGGCCTGGCGTTTGCCGATGTGGCCGAGGAACGCGCAAAAATCGCCCGCCAGGGCAGTTTCGTAGTGTCCCTCGAGCGCGATCCGCGCATCGTGCTGTGGGAGCACATCAGCGGACGGATCGCCGCGCGGCCGTGGACGGGCTACGGCTTCGGGCGGATGATCCTCGCGCAAGAATTGGAGTCGGAGCTCTCCGATCCGCTGCTCTCGCACGCGCACAACGTTTTCATCAGCCAGTGGCTGCAGACCGGCCTCGTCGGGATGGTCGCGTTCACGGCGTTCCTCGCGGCGCTCGCCCTGCGCTACCTGCGCTTCCTGCGATCGACGGACGGAACGCTGGCGTTCGTCGGCGTCGCAGGCCTCGCGCTGCTCGCCGGATTCGTCGCCAAGGATCTGACCGACGACTTCCTCTTCCGCAGCAACGCCAAGGAGCTGTGGGCGATGACGGCGTTCCTGCTCGGGTATGGCGTGCGCCGCGAGCGCGCGCTCGCCGACGGCGACGTGCCGACGCAGGCCGGGCCCCGCAGCGGACGCCAGACGCGGGCGCTGCCTTCCGGGGTCAGCGACGCCGCGGCGCCCGCAGCGGAAGCGCCACCGTACCCTCCGCGCCGTCAGCGGGAATCGGCTTGATCGACGCGCCGGCGGGCGGCGCGTACTCCGGGATCCAGCCCTTCAATCGCGCGCGAACCTCGCCGTCGTCGGCGACGCGGTCGCGCTCACACCATGCAACGAGCTGCTTCACGGCGTCGCGGTTCGCAGCGCGCGCCTGCGCGATGTGGAGCTTCGGGTGCGTGGTGGGCTTCGTGGATTCCTCGGCGGTCAGCGGCTCTTCGTAGAGCTTCTCGCCGGGACGCAGGCCGGTGAACACGATCGCGACGTGGTCCGGGTCCACGCCATACAGCCGGATCATGTCGCGCGCGAGATCGACGATGCGCACCGGGTCGCCCATGTCGAGGGTCAGGATCTCGCCGCCGCGGCCCTGCAGCCCTGCCTGCAGCAGCAGTTGCGTGGCTTCCGACAGCGACATGAAGAATCGCGTGATGTCCGGATGCGTCACGGTGACGGGCCCGCCGCGAGCGATTTGCTCGGTGAACCGGGGAATCACGCTGCCGGCGCTGCCGAAGACGTTGCCGAAGCGGACGATGACGAACTGCGTCGTGCCGTCCTGCAGACTCTGGCAGACCTGCTCGGCGACGCG
>JBDTNI010000042.1:0-9690 GCA_039933815.1 Betaproteobacteria bacterium | reverse complement strand
AGCAGGCAATTCGGGGGGCATCCGACCAGGCCGCCGACTGGTCTTTCGTGGCGGCTACGATGTCGAGGCGATGGACGACCTGGCGCGCGTCGCGGTGATCGATGTAGCCTCGACACTCGGCGACGGGGGCGACTGCGTGGTCGGGCTGTACTCCATGTCGCATTCGGCCACTTCGCACGACGTCAGATAGGCCGCGCGCGATTCGCAACATCGGGCAATACCGATTCGGGTGGTCGATGCGAACCGCGCCAACTACATTTGTTCCAGCCGGAGGACGAACCCGCGCGACCGATCCGCGCGGGCTTGCGGCACACTACCCTCGCCGGAGGCTGGGAGGCGTCAACGACCCATCGAGACGGCGAGACCGTGGAAGAGGAGCAGTCATGGCCGACGAATGGATCCGTGTCGCATCGTCCTCGGATGTGCCGGAGGGGGGCACGCTGCAGGTCGCCGTCGCGGGAGAGCCGGTGTGTCTTTACAAAATCGAAGGCCTCATTTACGCGACGCATGATATGTGCACGCACGAGGATGCGAGCCTCGCCGACGGATTCATCGACGGCGAGTGCATCGAATGCCCGCTGCACCAGGCGATGTTCCACATCCCCACCGGGGCCGTTCGCAGCCCGCCCGCGACGCAGGCCCTGCGCATATACCCGGTGCGGGTTACCGGGGGTGACGTTCATGTCCGTGCAACCCCGTCCGAGACCCCGCATATCGCATGATCGCGCTTGCACCCGATTTCCTGTGCGGGTTGTACCCGCCACTGATCACGCCGTTCCGCGGCGGCAAGGTCGACCGACGCGTGGGACGCGGCGATCGTCCGCAAGGACGGCCACGCAATCGAGGCGAACATGCCCGACGATTTCCGGCAGCGGCAGCGACGGGAGGTCGAGACGCGACAATCGTTCGTCGATGGCGCGCTTCGTCCTGTCAGCGGCACGCCGTTCCCGAACCGCTGAATACCTCTCGAGTGATCGGCTTCGTCTGCAAAACCGCGCCGTGCGACGTGTTGACGGAGTATGCAAACGTCCCCGAATTGCCCCCCGTGAACGACAGCACCACGTTGCCGGCGACCGAGGCCTGCACGTTGGCGGGCCGGAACGGCGCGGCGTCGAACGGCGGTCCCGTCGTCGAGTAGAGCGTGCCCGTGTAGATTCCCGGCGCGGTGTTGCGGGCCGTCGCGGTGAGCCACAGCGGTGTGCCGTCCTCGCCATAGGTGAACCACGTTGCGAAGATCGTCGTTCCCTGTTGAGTAAGGTGGATTCCCCAGCCTGACTCACCCCCGGCGGGCCTGGCCCACCAGAGATCCTGCACATTCGACGCACCATCGAGTTGCGGAAGCGAGTTCCACACGCACGTCGGCAACGGCCCGAATACCTGTCGCGTGACCGCCTTGCTTTGCGAAATCCCGTTGACCGTGTAAGAGAATCGGCCGTTGTCCCGATCGGCGAATGCCAGCGTTGCCGTGCCCACGCCGACCGCTGAGACGCGCGACGGATCGAAGGGAACGGCATCGAATGCCGGTCCGCGCGTTTGATAGAGCGTACCCGAGAACACACCCGCGCCCGTCGTCTGTGCCGTCATCGCGAGCCACCACGGTCGACCGGTTGCGTCGTAGGTAAACCACGTTGCGAAGACGACGCCGCCCTGGTGCGCCACGCTGAGTCCCCAGCCGGACTCGGAGCCTGCCGGTGCATTCCAGAAGAGACCCGTGTAGTTGACTGCGGGGCCGTCGCGCGCAGCGCGAACCGCGGCGCCGGCATCGAGCATCCCGGCGCCGCACGTTGACGTCGTGCACACGCATTCAAGCTGATCGGTCTGTGGTGATCCGATCGGGTTCGGTGTGGCGCACGCGACGACGGGAGCGTTGCCGTTGTCGACACTCGTCGTGGGGAACGGTCGGGCCGTCGTTCTCAGCATCGCCTGAACGTCGGAGGGCGAAAGGTCCGGGCGCGCAGACAGCATCAGCGCGGCCGTCCCGGCGACGAGCGGCGCCGAGAAGCTCGTGCCGAGCGACGTGCGGAAGCTGTCGGTGTAAACGGACCCGCCGTCGGCGTCCTGCAGCGGCGTAGTGGTACCACGATTCGACGCGGTCAATATCGGATAGAGGCAGGGCGTGCCGGGTGCCGTGTTGACGCAGTTGCCGGCGGGGGCACTCAGGCTGATCTCGGGTCCGAGGTCGGAGAAACCGACTTTCGTACCCGCGTGGCGCAGTCCCGCCACTGCGATGACGCCGGGACAGTTGGCGGGCGTTCCCGCGCCATGCCCTTGGCTGTTGCCCGCCGACGCAACGACCACGGCGCCGGCGGCGGCGATCTCGGCGATGGCGTCGCGATACACGCGGGAGCAGGTGCCGTCCCCGCCCAGACTGAGATTCAATACGCGCGCGGGCGTTGCATTCTGCGGCACGCCGGGCACCCGCAGGCCCGCCGCCCAGCGCATGCCGGCAATGATGTCGGAATCGAACCCGCCACATTTACCCAACACCCGGACCGGCAGGATGCGTACACCGCTTGCCAGCCCAGCCATCCCGATACCGTTGCCCGTACGCGCGCCGACGAGTGCGCTCGTCTGCGTACCGTGCCAGGAACTGGCGGGCGAGGGCTTCGCGCAGTGGTAGAACGGTCCGCCTTGTTCGTCGATTTCGGCCTGCGTCAACCAGTCGCCAGGGTCCGACGCGTCGGCGTCGCGTCCGTCGCCGTCGTTTGCGGCCGCGGCGTCGCTGATGAAGTCGTAACCCTGAAGGAGGTTGCCGCCGGCACGCTGCGGCGGCAGGTCCGGATGGTCGAAACGCACGCCGGTGTCCACGACGGCGACGACAACCGACGGGTCGCCGGTCGTCACGTCCCACGCCGTCGCGGCGTCGACCGACGATCGGACTGCTGCGCCCGGGGCGCGCAGATACCACTGACCGGACACGGGACCACCGGCGCCGTCGACAATCGTCGGGCCCGAACCGTACAGCGGGTCGTTCGGCGTGTGCGCGCGACGCCGCCGATCCGGCTCGGCGTACTCGACGGCCGCGTCGGAGGAAAGACGAGCCGCGAGCGCGTCGGACGTCATGCTTTCCGCCGTCACCACCAGCGCGCGTTCCGACACCGATGCGCCGACGCGCAGTGCAATTCCGGCGCGTGTCGCGAGGGCCTTGGTGGCGGCGGCGGCTTTTTCCATCACCTGGCCCGAGTCATCCCGTACGGCCGATGTCTTGTACTGGACGATGACGCGCGCGGACGGATTCGATGCGACGGTCTGGCCGTGCACTGCCGGCGATACGATGAGTGTGGCGAGACACGCGATGCACATCGCCGTGCGCGATCGATACGGGGTTCTGCGCTTCGTGGACATGCCAGACGGGACTCGTTCGGGGCCGCGTGTGTCGATAGACGCGATCGTGGGCGCGCGATGCGCGGTCCGCCGAAGCGGCAGGTTCGTTCCGCGTCGTTCACGGCGGCGTCGACAGTCTACGCGTCGGGCGCGCACTTGACGGCGCCGAGATCGACGAGGCGCCGGGTTCGTCGATGACGATGGCCGCACTGCATGCGACGCCGTCGGCGCGTACATCGTAGCGGCCGGGCGGTACGTCCTCGAGGCAGACCACGCGACGCGCGTCGTTGAACGCGTGTTCGATCGTACGCTCGACGCATCGCGCAGCCAGCCGGCGGGCCGGAGCATTCGGGACCGGATCCTTTCACCCGCTCACGATTTGCCATACTGTGCCTCTGGGTCGATGATGGATCAGGCGTCGCGTCGACGGCTTTCAGGCGCGCACCGGCGAGGGCGCGATTCCGGCGATACGCCGACTGAGCTTGGGCGACGGGGCCCGAAGGCAGCGCGTTGAGAACCCGTCGGCTTTCACCGCTGGTTTTGGTGACGAGTCGCGCCGTCCTCGGCGCGGGACGTGAGGGATCGATGCGAACGAGGGCGCGGAAAGAAGGGAACAAGCCGTGGCGGCGCGCCTCTCATTCCGGGTGCGGTGATTCGGTCCCAGCCGTGCGGCGCTCTGGCTGCGCAGGCGACGCGCCGGCGCCCGCGTCGCGCGGACATCGGAATGGAGGTCAGGCCCGTCCATGCCCATGAGCGGCCAAGTCAGGCAGACGCATGCCGCCAGTCCCGCCCAAATTTCCCGCCACGGCTGGCGTGACGTGCTGAAACAGACGCTCCGCGCGATGGCGGAGCAGCGCATGTCGCTTTCGGCCGCCGGCATCGCGTTCTACGTCGTCTGGGCGTTCTTTCCGGCGCTGGCGATGATTGTCGTGCTCGCGGCACAGACCCTCGGCAAGGCGCACGTGCTGGCGTGGCTTTCGTCCGTCCGCCCCGATCTTCCCGACAGCTTCAACGTAGTGGTGATCGCGCAGCTCGACGCGCTTGCGGAACGCTCGCGCGGCCTGTCGATCGTCACCGCGTTCGGCGCATTTGCCTTCGCGCTGTGGAGCGGCATGCGCGGCGCGAGGGCCTTGATGGCCGCGCTCAACCTCGTCTACGACGAGCGCGAACGCCGTGGCTTCTGGCATCGCCAGGCGCTGGCGCTCGCGTTGTGCCTGGCGGGCGGCGCGTTCGTACTCGGCGCGCTGACATTGATCGTGGGGTTTGCCGCACTCAACGCGCACGGCGCGTCGCGCGTCGGTCCGATGCTGCTCGCGCCGACGCGGTGGCCCATTCTCATCGTCACGACACTGCTGCTGCTGTCAATCGCCTACCGCTACGGTCCGTGCCGGCGCGTCGCGAAGTGGCGATGGGTGACGTGGGGGGCAACCGTCAGTGCGACGATCTGGGTCGTCGGTTCGTCGGCATTGTCGTATTACGCATCGCATTGGGGCCAGCTCAACCCGCTGCTGGGTTCGCTCGGGATGGTGATGATCTTCCTGTTCTGGTGCTATCTGACCGTGCTGATCGTTTTGCTGGGCGCACAACTCAACGCGGAGCTGGAGCGTCATACCGAGTCGGACACCAGCGCCCACGTGCCGCGCGGCGCCGCTTGAGGCCGCATCCGATGTCGTCGTCTTCCGACGGCCGAATCGGTGACATACGGATCGATCCGCATCCTCCGGGCGCGGATCGTATCCACGACAATCCGATCACTCCGACGGAGGCCGTCATGACCAAGCTCACGAACGAAGGCCGAAAGAAGCTCCCTGCGTCCGATTTCGCCCTTCCCGGCGGTCGCTACCCCGTCGCGGACAAGGCGCACGCCCGCGACGCCAAGGCGCGCGCGTCGCAGCAGCACAACGCCGGCCGACTCAGCGCTGGCGACAAGGCGAAGGTCGATCGCAAGGCCGATGCGGTGCTGGGGAAATCGCGCGGATAGCGTGCGCCCCTGCGGCTCGTGAGGCTGTCGAAGCGCGGCCCGGATCGCCGCAGGCATCCCCAGGCCCGCGAAAGTCCCGGCGGGGGCTGGATCCGCCGTTTGCGGTACCCTTGCCACGCCTGCGATCGCGGCTCGCGACGTTCCGGACCTGCCGCCATGCGCGCATTCCAAGGTTGCCGCGACTTCAGGCGCGACCATATTGTCTAGGGTACGGCGTCTCGATGAAGCTGCGCTTTTGGGGAACACGGGGATCCATCGCGACGCCGGGCGAGGGGACGATACATTTCGGCGGCAACACGTCGTGCGTCGAAGTGACAACCGCCGCCGACGACTTGTTCATCCTCGATTGCGGTACCGGCGCGCATCGCCTTGGGGCTTCGCTTCTGCGGGCAGGGCGACAGCCGGTGCGGGCGCACATTCTGTTCGGCCATACGCATTGGGACCACATCCAGGGCTTCCCGTTTTTCGGGCCGGCGTTCGCCAAGGGCAATTCCGCGGCGATCTACGGCCCGGAAGGCGGCGGCGGTTCGCTGCGCAACGTGCTGTCGGGGCAGATGGAGTTCCGTTATTTTCCCGTTGAGCTCGAGCAGCTGCCGGCAGATATCACGTTCCACCCGCTCACCGAGGGAGTGCATTCGATCGGCGGCGCCAGCGTCGCCGCCCAGTTCCTGCACCATCCCGCGATGACGCTCGGGTATCGGATCGAGGCCGACGGCGTGGCGCTCGCTTATCTCGTGGATCACGAGCCGTTCTCGATCGACCTGTGGCGCGCGGGCGCGCCACCGGGGCGTATCGAGTCGATCCTCCACGAAGGCGACCGGCGGCACGCGAAGTTCATGGCGGGCGCCGACGTCGTCGTCCACGACGCGCAGTACACACCCGAAGAGTACGCATCGAAGAAGACCTGGGGGCACAGTCCGTACGATTACGTCGTGAAAGTTGCCGCCGCGGCAGGTGTGCGGTGCCTTTTGCTGACGCATCACGACCCGGGCCACGACGATCGTGCGGTCGCCGATATCGAGCGGCGTGCGCAGGCGTTGGCCCGAGAAACCGGCACGGGCCTCGAAGTCCTGTGCGCGTACGAGGGCTTTGAACGCGAGATCGCGGCTCAGCCGTCGTTTCGGCCCTACATTCCCGAGACGACGCCAGTGGGCGGCGCCGCGCGCGTACGCTTTCGAATTCTCGTCGTCGACGATCAGCCCGACACGCTGTCCCTCGTCCAGCGCGCGCTCGACGACGAGCGCTACGTCGTTGTCACGGCGAAAGGAGGTGGCGAGGCGCTCGCGCTGATCGGCGAAGACGTGCCCGACCTGGTCGTTCTCGATTATCGGCTCGCCGACATCGACGGCCTCGCGATCGTGCGAGCGTTGCGGGCGCGACCGGAGACACGGCTGCTTCCGCTGATCATGTTGACGGAGATGGCGGACGAGAGGAGCACGCGCGCCTGCTTCGATGCCGGCGTCACCGACTATCTGACCAAGCCCTTCTCGATTCCCCAACTGACGACGCGCGTCCGCGCGTGCCTGTCCCGCGCCCACGGGTGACGGTCGCGCCGTCGATCCGGTCAATCGCCAACCGAGCCTTCCTATGGCAACACAATCTCCGCTGATGCAGCGGACCGACGCCCCTCCGCGGCATTTTTCGCTGATCAGGGGTTTTCATCTCGCGGATTTCTTCACGCTCGGCAATGCGGCGTGCGGGATGGCCGCGATCTTCCTGTCGATGATCTACGTCGGGGGTCAGTCGCTCGCGCATTTCTATCTCGCGGCTGCGATGGCGCCGGCGGCACTCGTGTTCGACGTGCTCGACGGGCGGATCGCACGCTGGCGCAACGAGCATTCGGCACTCGGACGCGAGCTCGATTCGCTGGCGGACGTCATTTCGTTCGGCGTCGCGCCCGCGGCGCTCGCGTACGCGGCAGGCATGCGGAGTGGGTGGGACCTGGTGGGACTTACCTATTTCGTCTGCTGCGGCGTCAGCCGACTCGCGCGCTACAACGTCACCGCGGAGTCGATGTCAGGCAGCAGTGGCAAGGTTGCCCATTTCGAGGGGACGCCGATCCCAACGACGGTGCTGCTGACGGCGGTCTTGGCATTTGCCGCCTGGCGAGGCCGCGTGGGCGACGCCCTTCCCTGGGGGGCATGGACCATCGGCCCGTGGCAGTTGCATCCCATTGCGCTGCTGTTCGTCGCGTCGGGAACGTTGATGGTCAGCAAGACGCTGCGCATCCCGAAACTGTAGCCGGTCCAGCGTGGTCGGGTGATCGAGCTCGAGGGGAAGCCGTTCGCGTGGTCTCGATCGTCGAACCGGCCCCTTTTTCCTGCGCGTCGGCCTCGTGTCGGAGGGGTCCTACCTGACTATCAGTGGCTGCGAGCCTGCGAAGTGGCTGGGTCTGACGGACTCAATTGGCAAATTAGGAGAAAGTTCCCATCCCGTCGATACGATCGGCTTCGCCGCGAAGACGCCGTCATGCACAAGCTGCTCCCGATCACCGCCTGCCTGCTTCTGGCGTCCGCGATGTTCGCCGCCGCTGGAGATGTCGCTGCGGCGACCCGGCAGACCGTGTGTACGGTCACGGTCAACTCGTCCGACGAGAAGGACGCGTTCCGACGGCACCTTCCCGCTGACCGGTTCGACTTCGTCGAACTGGTCGAACGCGGGCGGCCTGACTGGCTCGAGTCTGCGCGCCGCAAAGGCATCCAGTGCGACATGCTGATCATTTCGGGGCATTACGACGGCGGCGACTACGCAGGCGGCAATGAATTTTTCTCGGAGCGCGTCGACGCCCATGAATTTCTGCCCGTCGACGAGATGGAACGCGTCGCGTGCAGCCAGCCCGAGGATGGGCTTTTCTCGCGGCTGAAGGAAGTCTATCTGTTCGGCTGCAATACGCTCAATCCGCAGGCACTGCGGAGCGATCCTTCGGAAATCGAACGGTCGCTCGTCCAGTCGGGCCACGCACGCGCCGACGCGGCGCGACTCGCGCGCGCGCTCAGTGCGAGGTATGCCGACAGCAGTCGTGACCGCATGCGGCATATTTTCAGGAACGTTCCGGCCATCTATGGATTCTCGTCGGTCGCGCCGCTCGGGCCCGTCGCCGCTACGTATCTTCAGCGGTATTTGCAATCGGGGGGCGCTCGCGATGTCGCGACGGGAAAAGCAGGCACGCGCCTGCTCGGTTACTTCCCCGGCCGCTCGCTGACGTTTGCGCGAGGATTGTCCGACAGCGATCCCGACGCCGGCTTTCGCCGGGAGCTGTGCGAATTCGTCGACGATCGCGTGCCGACTGCAGCGAAGGTCGACGCGATGCACCGGTTACTCGGGCGCGACATGGCCGAGGTTCGCCTGTTCCTCGATCGCCTCGAGCGGATGTCCGCCGTGCTGACGCCGGACGTCCGCAGCTCACCCGACGTGCAGCAGGCGCTCGGTCGGCTCGCCAGTGACGATGGCGCGCGCGCGCGGTTCCTCGGGTTCATTCATGCGAGCGACCGGCCGGGGCTGCGCGCGCGGATGATCGCGGTGGCGGCCGATTTCAGCTGGTTGACGGCAGCGGAAAGGCAGGCGGAGATGGTCGCTCTGATCGCCGAGCGGCTATCGGCCCCGATGCTCACCGCCGCCGACGTCGATCTGGTGTGCCGCCTCAACGGCGATCACTCGCTCGACGCGGCACTCGGCCAGCTGCCCACCGCAGCGGACGGCGACGTCGGCCATGCGGCGATTCGCGCCTGTCTCGGCAGCGACGACGATCACGCGCGGGTGCTTCTGGCACTCGTCAGCCCGCTCGATGGCGACGTCCAGATCGCGCAGGTGTATCTGCGCCATCATCCGATCGACGACGTGGCCGAACTGCGCGGAGTGGCGTCCGGCATCGCGCGGATGTCAGACTCGGTGGCCCAGGTTCGTGCGCTGGATACGTTGGCGCATCACCGGCTCGACGATCGCGAAACGCTGGAGGCGCTGACGCGCATGTATACGGTCGCGAAGTCGGTGGGCGTGCAGCGCGCGATCGCGGGCATCCTCATTCGCGCCGACTACCGTCAGATCGCGAGCCCGGAGCTCGTCCGCGCGCTGCAGGAATCGCGACTCAAGTCGACGGAGGGTCAAGACCTGATCGACGTTCTGATTCGTCGGCTGAAGCTGTCATGAATACAACAGCATCAGTCGCTTCCGGGTAAAACCTCGCGCTGATTCACAGGCGCTGCACCCGGGCGTGCAATACTCGACGCGGTCGTACGCGTTCGAGTCTGCCCGTCATGTCCGCATTGTTCCGATTCGTGGCCGTCGCGCTTGCCGTGTCTGTCGCGTGGCCTAGCCACGCGTTTGCGGAACAGAAGACGGTCTGCACGATCACCGTCAACTCGTCCGACGAGCGCGAGACGCTGCGC
>JBDTNI010000041.1:0-9929 GCA_039933815.1 Betaproteobacteria bacterium | reverse complement strand
GGAAACGGGGTTTAGAAGCAACGAACCTACGGACAACCGGGTCTCCACTCGAAGGTTTTCGCAGAAAAAAGCCGCGTCTGCCGGCACGGCGGCCCAAATTTGCTGCGCACGCTCATTTCCCGTTGCCGATCATCATTTTAGCGCGCGAAGTCGGCGCGCGCGCACATCGCGTGCGCTCCGGCGACGATGTTGCTTGGACACAACAGCGCCGAAGTCGCGCGAATGCATCGCCAGAGTTACCTTGCCAACGCTTTCGCCCGTTTGGCACAATGGGGCGCAACTTCTCGCAAGTGGTGAGAGAAGGTTCCGATGGCAGGCGCAATAGGCGGTTTCCTTGCCAAATTTTTCCGTTAGAGGAGAGACTCAATGAAAAAGAAGCTCGTTGCTGTCGCCGTCGCGGGCGTTCTTGGCGCTCCGCTGGCTGCGCATGCGCAGACTGCGAACGTCACCCTGTACGGCCGGCTCAACATCGACTTCGAAATTGTCAACGGCAGGCAACCGGATGGTTCGAACCCGAACGTCACGCGCCTCAGCTCGAACTCGTCGCGTTTCGGCATGCGCGGGACCGAGTCGCTGGGTGGCGGCCTGAATGCAATTTTCCAGATTGAATCGAGCATCAACGGCGACACGAACTCCGGCAACCTCGGCGGTCGCGAGACGTTCGTCGGCCTGCAGGGAAGCTGGGGCACGTTCAAGATGGGCAACTTCCTGATGCCGCTGGACGACATGCACCCGATCTTCGGCAACGTGCCGACGTTCACGACGTCGATCCTGTCGACGGCGTCGCTGTGGGCGCAAGGCTTTGCCTCGAAGGCCGACGGCGGCTTCGACGCGCGTCTCGGCAATTCGCTGCGGTACGACTCCCCGTCGTACAACGGCCTGACGTTCAGCGGCCAGGTCGCGATTCGCGACGGTTCGGGCGCCACCGGTGCCAACACCGGCGACCACGCCTCCGAACTGCGCCATGCGTATGTCTTCGGCGGCAACGCGATCTACAACAACGGCCCGATCCAGGTCGGCGCGGCGTTCGAGCGCAACCAGAAGGTTCGCGGTGCGAATCTGAGCGACACGGACTTCACGATTACCGGCGGCTACAACTTCGGCATCGCCCGCGCGGCGCTCGTGTACGAACACCTGAAGTACGACACGCCGAGCGGCGACCTCAGCCGCAACTTCTACGGCATCAGCGGCACGATGCCGATGGGCCCGGGAACGTGGTACGCGTTCTACGGCCACGCCGCCGACGGCAAGGGCGGCGCCGCGAATGGCACGCGGATCGCAGGTCTTGCACGGGGCTCGGACACGGGCGCCAACCAGTGGGAGCTGAGCTATACATACCCGTTGTCGAAGCGCACGACGGTGTACGCTGGCTACGTCAAGATCCAGAACGACTCGAACGCGTCGTACCTGTTCAACATCAACTCGTACCCGATCGCGGTCGGTGCCAACCCCGGTGGTCTCGTGTTCGGCATGATCCACCTGTTCTAAAGCGACATCGCGGCGTCCGGTCGTCTCGGACGTCACACACGGCGGGCGCCTTCGGGCGCCCGTTTTGTTTGGGGCTGCACGGCGCTCGCGGTGCCCGTGGCGGTTGACGGTATGATCCGGGAATGCGCGAGACACTGATCGTCGGCTTCGACCGCGCGTTGCGCACGCTGACCGGCACCGTGAACGCGGCGCGACCCACGCCGGGCGCGGGCCTCGACGACGCCGCGCTCCCGCCGGCGGACCGTCGCGACGCCGCCGGGCTGATGCGCGTCAATCACACCGGCGAGGTCTGTGCGCAGGCGCTGTACGCGGCGCAGGCGATCGTCGCCCGCGATCCCGACGTTCGCGCCCGTTACGCGCAGGCGGCGCGCGAGGAAGAGGACCACCTGGCGTGGACGCAACAGCGGCTGACCGAGTTCGGCGCGCGGCCGTCGCTGCTGAATCCGCTGTGGTACGCGGGTTCGTTCGCCATCGGCATCGCCGCCGGCGTCATGGGTGACCGCGCCAACCTGGGCTTCGTCGTAGAGACGGAACGCCAGGTCGAGGAGCACCTGACCGCGCACATCGAACGGCTGCCCGAAGCCGACGTCCGCAGCCGCGCCATCGTCATGCAGATGCGCGACGACGAGGCGCGGCACGGCGCGATGGCACTCGAGGCTGGCGCGCTGCCGTTGCCGTTTCCGGTGCGCCGCGCGATGCGCGCCGCCGCCGACGTGATGCGCGCCGTCGCCTACCGGATCTAGCGCCTGTTCGCACTATGGCTGCGCATGCGAACACGGACGCCAATCGAGGCGCCTTACCGAGCTAGGGCCCGTGCGTCTTAGCGAGGGCTGGAAGCGCTGATGACTCCATCCATTTCCATGATGGAGTCTCCGGGAAGAGGCGGTTCACTTTCCTCTTTGTTGCCTCGCAGTCTGGAATTCCCTGAGTCCAGATTGAAATGCAAACCTCGAGTACTGACATGAACGACCAAGACACGGCGCGGGGCCCGCACGACGGCGCGTCCATGAGTCGCGCCGAGCGTTGGTCCCGCAGACGCATCTGGGCGCGACTGCGCCGTGCAGGCCACAATGTCTTGAAAGACACGATCGCCGCGGTCGTGGCTTCGATCGTGTTGATCGCCAACATGGTGTCTTTCGGCGCACTGATGTTTCCCGGGGAGCTCAGCGGCGGGATTCCGCTCGCCGTGTGGGCGATGCTGATCGGAAGCTGCGTCGGTGGCGTCTGGATTGCGTTGACAACGTCACTAGCGCCGATCAGCACGGGCATCGATTCGCCGACCGGGGCCGTCCTGGTGTCGCTGAGCGCCTCAGCAGGCTCAGCCGTCATCAGCGCCGGTGGCACTCCCCAGGCGGCGATTCAAAGCGTCATGCTGATCTTTACCGCCGCAACTTTCGTCTCGGGTGCGTTGTTTTACGCACTGGGCGCGTGCCGCTGGGGAAGGTATCTGCGATTCGTGCCGTATTTCGTCGTTGGCGGATTTCTTGCAGCGACGGGCTGGTTCCTCATCGCCGGGGGCATAAGCACGACGCTTGGCCGGAGCCTCACGCTGGCCACACTCTCTAGCACACAATGGACGCTCGCGGTGGCGGCGAAGCTCGCCTCAGCGCTTGCCGTATTGATTGTCCTGCTGAGTCTGCGACGTGTGAGCAAGTCGGCGTTTGCGCTTCCCACCGCTCTGCTGCTCATGACGGTCACGTGCGCCGCAGTGTTGCACGAGATCGGACTTGCCGGACCCGAGCACGGCTGGTACTTACCGTCGCTCGGCACATTGACGCCATGGTTTCCGTTCGAGGCTGCTCGTCATCCGAGCCTCACAGGATCGTCGATGCTGCAGTTGCTGCCGGAGTTGGTCGCGGTGAGCTTCGTCGCGCTGATCTCGCTGGTGACCAAGGTCTCAAGCATCGAAGTCGCGCGACAAACCCATGGAAACCTGGACCGAGAGTTCCGCGGCCACGGAATTGCCAACATCGTCGCGGCCAGTGTAGGCGGGCTCGCTTGCGGTCTGCAGATCGGCAGTAGCCGGCTGCTGCAACATGCCGGCGCCGCGACGCGCATGAGCGGCGCGATCTGTGCGCTCGTGCTGGGAATCGTCGCCGTCGCGCATCTCGACCTGCTTGATTTGATCCCGATTCCGATCGTTGCCGGGCTCGTGTTCTTCCTGGGCTACAACTTCATCACCGAGGCACTCTCACGTCCGTTCGCGCAGCGGGCATGGCTCGATGTCCTGCTTGCCGTGGTGATCGCCGCGGTGTGCGTGAGATACGGCTATGTCATCGGCGTACTGCTGGGACTCCTTCTTGCCTGCGTCATGTTCGCGGCGAGCTACGCGCGGCTGGGCGTGGTGCGTCGACACGTGACGCGTGCAATGTTCCCGAGCTACGTCGATCGGTCCGCGGCGGCGCTCGAGCATCTGCGTCGGGTGGGTGACGCGATCCACCTCTATTCCCTTTCGGGCTACATCTTCTTTGGCTCGTCGGAAAGCGTGTTCGAGCGCATCCGCAGCGACATCGAAGCGCACCCGAAGCGCGAGATTGCGTACATTATCCTCGACTTCAGTCAGGTATCGGGGACGGACGCGTCCGCTCTTGCGAGCCTCGCAAAGCTGCGCAACTTGTGTGATCAGCGCGACACGAGCGTCATCTATTGCTCGCTCCCAAACGACCCACGTGCTGCGCTCCAGCTCGCCGGGTTGTTCCGCGGGAAACGTTCCCACGAGGCGTTCTCCGACGTCAACGTCGCGCTTGCCTGGTGCGAAGACCAGTTGCTCGCACGTACCGACTTCCAACCGCAATCGGAGGCCACTTTCCAGTCGTGGCTGCAGGAGCAACTCGGGGCGAACGTGAGTGCCGCCGATCTCATGATATATCTCGAGCGGAAGCAGCTCGAAGCTGCGCAAGTGCTCTACCACGCAGGCGATCCCGCAGACAGTGTCGACATCGTCGCTGCCGGTAGCCTCGCGATCGAGATCCCCACCGCGGCTGGCACTCGACGAGTGCGGCGGACTACAACGCACACGGTGCTGGGCGAGATGGGCTTCTTCAGACATTCGGTGCGCTCCGCGACGGTGTTGTCTGAGGTTCCCGCCACGGTCTTCACTCTCACCCGCGCCGGTTTCGAGCGCATGCAGCGCGAACGCCCGGAACTCTCGAACGCCTTCGCGCAGTTCATCATCCGGGTGCTCGCCGATCGCTTCGACGCGGCCACTCGCACGGTGGCGGCCCTGAGCGACTGATGAAATGACGCGGCCAACCTACGTCGTCGGAGACCGGCCATCGCTACTCTTCAACGACCCTATTGTCAGCGCGGCTTCACAGGCGCTACGGCGGGTGCGTCACCGGCTTCGCGTCGGCGGAATCGCCGCAGTGCGGCGAGCCGCGCGCGGCGCAGCGCGACGACGATGGCGTCGCCCGTCTTTCGTTCCACCGTCCGATCCGCGACGGGTTGCAAGGCGGCGGCTCGGGCGATTGCCGACGCATCCACCGAGCGCACCGCCGCGAGCGCGGCGCGGAGCAGCGGGGCTGCGCACCCTTCGGAACCGTGCGCGGCAACCCGCGCACAGCCGGCGTCGATCAGCCAGTCGAGGCGCTCGGGCCGCCGCAATGCGTCCGCTGCGTTGATCACATCGAGCAACCGCGATGGCGGCAGCGCGTCGGCGTGCCCGACGAGAGCGCCCCAGCGCGCGGCCAACCGCGCCGCATCGCGTGCGTCGGCGGGCGCTTTCAGCCGCAACGACACGGCGTTTGCGCGGGCCACCCCCGCCGCGACGCCAGGCCGTCGCCCGCGCGCGCTGCCGCCTGCGGGGAGTCCGAGGTTCTGCACCAGCGCTGCATACCGGACCGGCAATGCGCATCCGTGCGCGGCGGTCCAGTCGAGGGCCCGCTCGGTCAATTGCCCCGCGTTGTCGCTGCCGTCCAGCGTCGACGCATAGAGCGCGTCGACCTCGGGCAGCAGCGCCGCGAGTGCGCCGCACACGCGAAGCGTGCGCAACATCTGCGAAGGGTGCGCTTCCGACAGACCCCGCGAGAGTTCCTGCCACAATCGTTCGGGCGCCAGCGTCGACAATTCGCCGGCGTCGACGAGCTTGCGCATCAGCGCCACCGTCTCGGTCGCGATGACGAACCCGAATCGCGCGGCGAATCGCGCGACGCGCAACACGCGCAGCGGGTCCTCGACAAACGCCGGCGAGACATGGCGCAGGATGCCGGCCCGCAGATCGGCTTGGCCGCCGTGAAGATCGATCAGCGCCCCGTCCGGCGCGCGCGCCATCGCATTGATGGTCAGGTCGCGCCGGCGAAGATCGTCGTCGAGCGTCACGTCCGGCGTCGCGAAGAATTCGAAGCCGCGATAACCGCGGCCGTGCTTGCGCTCCGTGCGCGCGAGCGCGTACTCGTCGTGCGTATCGGGATGCAGGAAGACGGGGAAATCCTTGCCGACCGGGGTGAAGCCCGACGCCAGCATCAGCTCGGGCGTCGCGCCGACGACCACCCAGTCGGCGTCGCCGGGCGGCAGGTCGAGCAGCTCGTCGCGCACCGACCCGCCGACGCGGTAGACGCGAACGGTCGACGGGAGCGACGACGTCATCGCCCGCCGTGCGCGCGAAACAGGTCGAAGCGGCTGTGTTGCGCCTGCGGCGCCAGATAGTCGGGGGCGACCGATTCCAGCGTCGCCGGGATGACGCCGAAACGCGCGGGGAAGGCGCCGTCGCACACGTTGTCAACCTGCATCGACGCGAGGTTGTCGCGCGTCAACAGCGATCCCGGCAAGAACTCCATCACCCGCGCCTGAAGCGACGACAGGCCGGGCCCGAGCGCAACCACCGGTCGCGGGTTGCCCGAGATCGCGGCAACGTAGCGGACGAGGTCGCGCAGGCTGTATTGCGTCGGCCCGCACAGCGAGTAGGTGTGGCCGATCGTGTCGAGATCGACCAGCGCATGCGCGAAGCACGTCGCGACGTCGCCGACATGGACAGGCTGGAATCGCGCGTTGCCGCTCGCGACCGGCAGCACGGGGAACACGCGCGCCAGCTTCGCGAACACGTTCAAAAACGCATCCTCGCGGCCGAAGATGACGGACGGCCGGAAGATCGTCCAGCCGAGACCCGAAGTCGTCACCACTGCCTCGCCGGCCGCCTTCGACCTCAAATACTGGCTGGGTCCATCGGCGGACGCGCCGAGCGCACTCATGTGGAGCAGCCGGGTCACGCCGGCGCCTTGACACGCGGCCACGATCGACCGCGGCAGCTCGACGTGCTCGCGCTCGAAGGTCGCCCGCCCCCGCTCGTTCAGCACGCCGACGAGATTGATCACGGCGGTGACACCCTTCATTTGCCGCGCGAGGGTTGCCGGATCGTTGGCATCGCCGTCGACGACCTGCACCGTCGGCAGCATGAACAGGTGGTGCGCGCGCGACCGGCGCCGCGTGAGCGCGACGACGAAATGCCCGTCCGCCGCAAGGCGCGCAATGACGTAGCGACCGACAAAACCGGTACCTCCCAGCACCAGCACGCGATGGCGCGCCGCCGTCACCGGGGCGGCCTCACGAATCGCCGGCGGTGACCGACGCGGATTCGCGCGGCGTAACGACGCCGAGCCTCGTGCTGAGCGGCACGTAGGGCCGCTCGAGCGCATGCGCGTACAGCACCGTGTTGGCGAGCACCCGTTTCACGTAGTCGCGCGTCTCGTTGAACGGAATCGTTTCGACCCAGATCGCACCCTCGAGCGATCCGGAAGCCGGCCGCCACGCCTGCGCGCGCGCCGGACCCGCATTGTAAGCGGCGGCTGCCAGCGCCGGCAGCTGGCCGAGCCGATCCTGCCAATAGCGGAAATAGAACGCGCCGAACTGCGTGTTGATATCGACGTCGGCGATTCGCGACGGATCGTAGCCGGGTGTCGCGATGCGCTTCGACACCCAGCGCGCGGTGCCGGGCATCAGCTGCATCAGGCCGACAGCGCCCGCGGACGACACGATGTCGGCGACGAACCGCGACTCCTGACGCGCGATGCCATACAACAGCGCCTCGTCGATACCCTGCTCGCGGGCTGCGTTGGCGAATTGCAGCCGGAACGGCGTCAGGTAGCGCAGCGCGAAGTCGTGCCGCGTGGCGGTGCGCTCCGCCGTGTAGATGGCGCGATCGTACAGGCCGACGCGCAGTGCGTATTCCGCCGCGAGCAGGAGCGCCTCGTCGGTCATTCCGCGCACCGCGTAGTTCCACTCGCGGATGCCTTCGATGCGAACGTCGAGTTGCGCGAGCTTCACGGCGCGGATGACGTCCGGTCGCTTGCCGAACGACGCGATCGCCGCCTCGTCGATCGCCAGCGGACGGCTCCCGAGCGTCGCGAGCGGCGACGTCGTGCCCAGCGCCTCGGCGGCGAGCAATCCGTAGTACGACGCACCCCCGGCGAGGCCCGCATAGAGGGCTCGCGCGTCTTCGCTCCGGTGCTGCGCGGCCAGCGCGCGTGCGCGCCAGTAACGCCACATCGGTTCCTGCTGGTCCGTTGCGGGCAGCGCATCGATCGCGTTCGCGACATCGGTCCACGCCGCCGCGCGCAGCGCCGCGCGAATGCGCCACGCGTGCTCGTCGGCCGTCAGCGTCGCGTGGCCGACGTCGCGGAACCACAGGTGGGCCGACGGGTTGAGCTGCCGTGCGGCGTGATACGCGATCCGGAGGTCCCCGTACGCCCGGTCGGATGCGGGAAACGCGGTACGCCACTTCCGCCACGCGTCGTGCGCATCGCCGGCGTCCTTGCGGGCGGCACGCTCGAGCGCATAGAGCGCAAGCTCGCGTCCCGTTGTCGTCTTCCACCCAAACGCGCCCTTGGCAAACCGCTTGACCGGATCGCGGTCGATCGCAACGAGGTCGCCGAGCGCGATCCGGTCGGCGCCGCCGAGATCGCCGGCGAGGGCCTGGACCAGCCGCGAATTCCCGTTCGCTGCCGCGAGCCGCAAACGCGCGCGGCGATCGTCGACGGACAAATCGCCGCGACCCAGCAGCGCCGCGAACAGCGGCGCGCACGCGTCAGGCGTGCTCTGCCCGGTGAACCACAGCGACTTCACGGCCGCGAGCGCCACGGCACCGTCGCGCTGATACCGCATCTGCGCGGCATAGCAGGCGATCTCGGAATCGTCGCCGGCGTACGACGCGTGGCTGGCGGCAAACGACGGCCAGTCGCCGCGTTTGCCAAGCGCCTTCAGCCAGTCGACGCGCAGCCGCTCGGCGAGCGGTCCGTCGGGATATCGGCCGAGGAACGACTTGACCATCTCGGGCGACGCGTCGTTGAGATGTGACTTCAGCTGCCAGTATTCGACGTAGCGTGCAAGGACGTGCCCCGACAGCGACGAAGCCAGTGCATCGAGCGCACGGGTGTCGCCGCGCTCGAAGGCCGACTTCGCGGCGACGAAGTCCCCGTCGGATTGCGCGAACACGGCCGGCGCCGCGGCGACCGCGATCGCGGCGACCGCTGCGCGAAGCCGTTCGCTCCATGGATGAAGAATCGTGCGCGTCATCGCTTCATTGTCGCTCATGCAGCACGGACGCCACAACGAGAACCGCCGTCCGTCGTGGTCAACGGCGTGGTGGGCCGCCCGACGGTGCAACAGTTGTCGCGCACGGCGGATGCCGGCGCGTCGCGACCAGGACACGCCGCACCGGATGCAAAGCATGGCTGCTAAAATTGCGCACCTGGTGACGGGCGGGAGCACGGGATGGCACAGCGCAAAGCGGCGCCGCAGGTCGGGCTCGTCATGGGCAGCGACAGCGACTGGGACGTGATGAAGCGCGCCGCGGCGGAGCTCGACGCCTTCGGCGTGGCCTACGAGGCACGCCTGCTGTCGGCGCACCGGATGCCCGACGACATGTTCGAGTACGCCGAGTACGCCGCATCGCGCGGACTCCGCGCCATCATCGCCGGGGCGGGCGGCGCTGCCCACCTGCCCGGCATGATCGCGTCGAAAACCATCGTTCCGGTCCTCGGCGTTCCCGTCCCGTCGCGTCACCTGCGCGGCGAGGACTCGCTGCTGTCGATCGTCCAGATGCCGGCCGGGATTCCCGTCGCGACGTTCGCGATCGGCGAAGCCGGCGCCGCCAACGCCGCACTGTTCGCCGTCGCGATGCTGGCCGCGACGGATGCCGCGCTGGCGCGCAAGCTCGTGGCGTTCCGCCGGCGGCAGACAGAGCGCGCGCGCGCGCTGCGCGTTCCACCCGCGTGAACGATCCGCTGCCCGCACGCGGCGCCGCGCATCGCGGCGAACCGTGTGCACCCGGCGCGTGGCTCGGTCTCCTAGGCGGAGGCCAGCTCGGCCGCATGTTCTGCATGGCGGCGCAGAGCCTCGGCTTTCGCGTGGTCGTCCTCGACCCGGCAGCGGACAGTCCTGCCGGCAGCGTCGCCGATCGCCACCTGGTCGCCGATTACCTCGATGCGCCGTCGCTCGCGGCGTTGCGC
>JBDTNI010000040.1:0-9959 GCA_039933815.1 Betaproteobacteria bacterium | reverse complement strand
ATCCGCTGCCGCTGGCCGCCCGAGAATTCGTGCGGGTACTTGTAGAAAGACACCTCGGACAACCCGACCTTGTTCAGGAGCTCGAACGCCATGTCCGTGCGCTCCTGCGCCGACTTGCCGATGCCGTGGATCTGCATCGGCTCGACGATGATCTGGCCGACGGTGAAGCGCGGGTTCAGCGAGGCGTACGGATTCTGGAAAATGATCTGGATGCGCCGCTTGTAGTGCATGAACTCGCGCGCGGGCATCGCCAGGAGGTCCTTGCCCTCGAAGATCGCTTCGCCCGTCGTTGCCTCGTGCAGGCGCATCAGCGTCAGGCCGACCGTCGTCTTGCCGGAACCCGACTCGCCGACGAGGCCGAGCGTCTTGCCCTTCGGCAGCTTGAACGACACGTCCTTGACGGCCTTGAACTCGCGCCGGCCGAACAGGCCCTCGCGCGAGTAGAAGCTCTTGCCAAGGTTCTTCACGTCGAGCACGATCGGATCGCTTGACGCGACTCCGCGTCGCCGCTGCTCCAGGTGCTTCGGGCCCACGCCGTGGATGAAGTCGTCGATCACGGGCAGCCGCGCCGGCCGCCGGTCGAGCCGAGGCCGGCAATTCAGCAGCGCCTTCGTGTAGGCGTCCTGCGGCGACTCGAACACGGCCTTGGCCGGCCCCTGCTCGCGGATCTCGCCGTTGCGCATCACGACGACGTAATCGGCGATTTCGCCGACGACGGCGAGGTCATGCGTGATGAACAGCACCGACATCTGGTGCCGCTTTTGCAGGTCGGCGATCAGCTCGAGGATCTGCTTCTGGATCGTCACGTCGAGCGCGGTGGTCGGCTCGTCGGCGATCAGGAGCTTCGGCTCGCACGCGATCGCCATCGCGATCATCACGCGCTGCTGCTGGCCGCCCGACAGTTGCGACGGAAACGCGTCGATCCGGCGTTCCGGTTCGGGGATGCCCACCTCGCGCAGCAGTTCGACCGCGCGCTTGCGCGCCGCCCTGCCCGACAGGCCGATGTGCAGACGCAGCACTTCCTCCAATTGCCAGCCGACCGTGAAGACCGGGTTCAGCGACGTCATCGGTTCCTGGAAGATCATCGAGATCTCGGCGCCGCGCAGCCGGCGCAGCTCGCCGACCGGCAGCGCGACGAGGTTGCGCCCGTCGTAGAGCACCTCGCTGCCCGGATCGATGATCGAATTTTCCGGGGGCAGTAGACCGAGCATCGCGAGCGACGTGACCGACTTGCCGGAGCCGGATTCGCCGACCAGCGCGACGGTGCAGTCGCGCGGAATGTCGAACGAGATGCCCTTCACCGCCTCGAATGCCGTGTGCCGGTCGAGCCGGAACGTGATGCGCAGGTTGCGCACGCTGACAAGCGGACCTGCGTTGACATCCGTCGCGGTCATGCGCACCTCGAATCGGTCGTTGCTCCCGCGCCGCAGCGCCCGTTCGCCCCCATGAGCGCGCTCATGTCCCCGCGCGTCCCCTGAGCTTCGGATCGAGCGCGTCGCGCAGCGCGTCGGTGAACAGCGAGAACGCCGTCACCAGCACCGCCATCGCCGTTCCCGCCGACACGAGCTGCCACCACTTGCCCAGGATCAGCTCGTTCTGAGCCTCGTTCAGCATCGACCCCCACGACACGACGTCGACCGGGACACCGAAGCCGAGGAACGACAGGATCACCTCGGACTTGATGAAGCCGACGACGAGGATCGACAGCTGCACGAGGACGACGTGCGAAACGTTCGGAAAAATGTGGACGAACATGCGCCTCGCGTTGGATGCACCGATCGCGTCGGCTGCCTGTACGTACTCGCGCGACTTGTGTTTCAGGTATTCGGCGCGGATCAGCCGGAACACGCCGGTCCACCCGGTGAGCCCCAGGATCAGGATGATCGTCATCGTGCCTTTCTGCTGCAGCACCGCGGCGACCGCGAGAATCAGCAGCAGATACGGAATCGAGCTGAACACGCTGTAGAACCAGTTGAAGAAATCGTCGACCCACCTGCCGTAATAACCGGCGATCGCGCCGAACAGCGTGCCGAGAAACGTGGCCACGGCCGCCGCGGCGAGACCGACGAAGATCGACGTCTCGGAGCCCTTGATCGTCTTCCTGAGGACATCTCGTCCCCACTTGTCGCCGCCGAGCGGCAGCGTCGCCCTGCGATCCTCCGGCTTCACCGCAGCGGCGACGCCCTTGCCGGCGCGAATGTCGGCCATCACGTCGGCGAGCGGATCGACGGACTTCTCGTCGGAGGCGCCTGACTTGTCGGGTGCGCCCGGCGCACCCGCCGGCTTGCCCGAACGCAGCTGCTCGATCACATCGCCGATCGGATCGACGATCGTCGAGTGGTACTCGGGACCCGTCGGCACCGACTCGGCGCCGGTCGCACCGCTCGTGGCCACCGGCGGCGGCGGAGCGGCCGGCTCGACGTCGACGAACGAGGGCGGCGCGTAGTTGATGCCAACCTCGCGGTTCCAGTCGGCGGCAACGAATCCCAAGGCCGACAGGATCATCATTACGATGAACGCGGCGACGATGGCGAGCGACACCATGCCGACCGTATCGGATCGAAGACGGCGCCACGCGAGCATCCACAAACCGGGTGAAACCGGGTGGCGCGCGTCGCGCGCCGACGCCTGCGTGCCGCTGCGAAGCGCCGCGATATCGGTGGCCATCGTCACACCGCCGTTGCCGGCGGACCGACCGCCAGCCTGAGCGCTTTCACGCTGCGACGGGCGCAGCGGGACACGAGCATGCGCATGATGCCCCCTTTCACTTGAGCTGCACGCGCGGATCGACTGCCTTGTAGGTCAGGTCGGCGAGCAGGTTGGTGGCGATCGTCGCGAACGCCACGTAGACGGTGATCGCCTTGATCACCGGAAAATCGGAGCGCTCGACCGCGAGGATCACCTCGCGGCCGATCCCCGGGATCGAGAAGAAGCGCTCGATCAGGAACGATCCCAGCAGCAGCGACGGAATGCCCGCCATCAGGTTCGTGATGATCGGGATCGACGCGTTGCGCAGCACGTGGATCCACATCAGGCGGTTCTCGGACACGCCTTTCGCGCGCGCGGTTCGCACGTAATCCTGGTTGATCTCGTCCAGCACGAACGTCCGGTACAGCCGCAGTTCCGGCGCGATGCTGACGACGAGGCCGATCAGGATCGGCAGCGACGCGTAGACGAACAGGTTCTCGAAGAAGCTGTCGCCCCAGCCCTGCACCGGGAACCAGCCGAGCTTGTACGCGAATACATACTGGAACACGATGATGTAGACGAGGATCGAGATCGACAGCCCGATCGTGCAGACGATCATCACGGCGCGATCGGTCAGCGAGCCGCGAACGTAGGCCACGGCGAGCGCCAGGCCGATCGAGATGATCGTGGCGATGATGACGAGAGGCACGACGACGGTCAGCGACGGACCTAGGCGCGTCATCAGGATGTGCGACACGCGCTCGTTCGTGCTCCAGCTCGCGCCGAAATCGGCGGTGACGACCTGCTTGATGAAGATCCACAGCTGGACCACGTACGGCTGGTCGACGCCGAGCTGGCGGCGGATGTTGTCGATCTGCTCCTGGTTGCTGATCTTCCCGGCCAGCACGTACGCAGGATCGCCGCCGACCCAGTTGAACAGGAAGAACACCAGCAGGATCACGCCAAGCATCGTCGGCAGCATCTGCCACAGCCTTCGTACGATGTAGCCACCCATGGGGTCGCCTCTCCGGCGCGCGGCGCGCGCCAATGCCGTCTGTTAATCCGGAGCCGACCGGTTCCCGGGCGTCGCGGACACGCTGCCTGGGGGCTTCGCGATGTCGACGTACGCCCACTCGGCGTGCAGGATCGGATGCTTGCGGTAGCCCTGTATCCGGGGCTGGACCAGCATGTTGCGATACGTCGCCGTATCGAGTCGCCACGGCGCGTACACCTCGATGATCCGGGCCATGTCGTGGTAGATCCGGTCGCGCTCCGGCGACGGCGGCATGCGGATCGACTGTTCGTAGAGCCGGTCGTACTCCGGAATCTTCGCGCAGCCGTTGTTGTTCTGACCGATGTTCTTGCCGTACAGCAGTTGCATGAAATTGTCGGCGTCCGGATAGTCGGCGATCCACGACGCGGTGCGCATCATCAGCTTGCACTGACGCTCGAGCTTCAGCAGCTCCGGGAACTTGTCTTTCTGCACGTCCATCCGAACGCCGATACTGTCGAAAGCCTTTTTCCACAGTTCGTCGAGTTGCCGGCCCAGCGAATCCGGGCGCGACGCGTAGCGAATGGTAAACGGCTTGCCGTCCGGCAGGTTACGCCAGCCGTCGGCGCCTTTCCTGTACCCGAAGTAATCGAGCAGCTTGTTCGCGAGCGCGGGGTCGTAGGTGACGGGCGACCGGTAATTCGGGTCATGGCCCACCACACCCGGCGGAATCGGATATTCGAGCGCGATCGCCTGCCCGTTGCGAACGACGTTGATCTCGTCCTGGACGTTGTAGGCCATCGCCATCGCGCGCCGCAGCGCGATCTTGTCCTTCGAGAAGCCGCCGACGATCGGGTCCTGCATGTTCCAGTAGACATAGCTCGTCGCCGGATCGACGATTCGTGACAGCTGGATGCCTTTCTTGACGAATTCGGGCTTCAGCTTGCCGCCGTCGAGGACGTTCGGCGCGAGCGGACCGCCCAGGTCCATCAGGTCGAGCTCCCCGTTCTGGAACGCAAGAAGCCGCGCCTGGTCCTCCTCGATGATGCTGACCTCGATGCGCCCGACCTGGGGCATCCGCTTGCCCTTCATCTGCGCGATCAACGGCTGATCGGCAGGATCGTCGGAGTGAAAGTCCCAGACAAAACCGCGGAAACCGGGATTCGCGTCGAGTACGATCTTGGAGCTGCGCACCCATTGCTTCAGCATGTACGACCCGGTTCCGACCGGGTTGGACATCGCGCGGCCGGCGTCGTCGCGGTAGGTTTCGATCACCTCGCGGGCAACGGCCGACGTCGGCTCGTGGGCGAGGATGTACGGCAGGTTGTAGTCGGTGTCCTTGAGACGGATGCGCAGCGTGTAGCGGTCCGGCAGCTCCAGGCCCTCGACCGGCGCGTCGTAGTCGAAGCGGCCGGTCTTTTTTGCTGCCTCGGCGAGCGCGTCGAGCCCGATGATCTTGCCTTCGACCAGCCAGGCCCACGGCGAGCGGAGCTTCGGGTCGATGAGTCGCTTCAGCGCGTACGCATAGTCGGCGGCGGTGAGCTCGCGCTTCCTGCCCTTGAACGCGGCGTCGTCGATGAAGTAGATGCCCTTCTTCACGCGCACCGTATACGTCTTGCCGTTGTCGGAGACTTCCGGCAGCGCCTCCGCCGTCAACGGGACGAGCTTCGCGGGCCGCGCCAGATAGTCGTACGTGAGCAACGTCTCGAACAGCATCTGGATAATCGTGCCGGAGTACAGGTCCTGCGACGCGGCGGGGTCGAAGCCGGTTTCAGCTGCGGGAAACACGTGGCGCAGCACTTTTGACGGGTCGGCGCCCGTCTGCGCCGACAGGGGTGAAACGAGCCCGACGGCGCAGAGCGCGATCAGCGCGGCCACCCGGCGCGCGGCACGGCTTGTCATTTGCGCGGCTCCACGTCCATGTACACGAACTCCGCCTGCAGCACCGGATGCTTCTTGTAACCCTTCACCCACGGCCGCAGCATCTGGTTGCGCTCCCGTGACACGTGCAGGCTCCACGCGCCGTCGACCTCCATCTGGCGGCTCATGTCGATGAAGAGCCGGTTGCGCTCCGGCGAGTCGGGCGGCAATGCGCGTGACTTTTCGTACATCGCGTCGAATGCCTTCGACTCGTAGCACCCGTTGTTGCTCTGGCCCGTATTGGGACCGTACAGCAACTGCATGAAGTTGTCGCCGTCCGGGTAGTCGGCGATCCACGCCGCACCCCACATCATCAGCTGGCAGGCTTTGGTGGCCTTCAGCTCGTCGGCGAACTTGCCTGGCTGGAACTCCATCCGGATGCCGATCGCGTCCATCGATTTGCGCCAGAGCTCGTTGAACTCGCGGTCGGCCGCCGACGTGCCGGTGGCCTGACGGATCACCAGCGGTTTGCCGTCGGGCAGCGTGCGGTAGCCGGCGGCGCCACGCTTGTAGCCGAAGTGATCGAGCAGTCCGTTGGCGAGCGCCGGGTCGTACTGGTTGATGCTGCGGTAGCGCGGATCGAAGCCCACCACGCCGATGGGGATGGGCATCTGCGCCTGCACGGCCTGGTACTTGCGGATGACGCGGATCTCCTCTTCGAGGTTGTAGCCCATGATGATCGCACGGCGCAGCGCGATCTTTTCCTTCGAGAAGCCGCCGACGATCGGATCGCGGAAGTTGAAAAACGTGTAGGCGATGTCGGGGTCGATGCCCTTGAACAGCGTCACGCCCTGGGAGACCCACTGCGGCTTCAGCTTGTTGGCGGCGTCGAACACCTCCTGGCGGAACGTCGCCGGGAGCCCGAGCATGTCGAGTTCCTTCTGGTTGAACGCAAGCCAGCGCGACTGCTCCTCCTCGATGATCGAGATCTCGACGCGCCCGATCTGCGGAACCGTCTTGCCCTTCATCGCCGCGACGATTTCGCGGTCCAGCGGATCGTCACCGCCCTGGAAATCCCAGGTGGTCTTCCGATACTCGGGATTGGCGTCCAGCGTGATCTTCGCGGCGCGCCGCCACTCCTTCAGCACGTACGGACCGGTGCCCACCGGGTGCGCCTGGACGTCGTCACCGTACATGTCGACAACCTCCTTGGCGATCGCCCCGAACGGCGCGTGCGCGAGCGTGTACGGGAACAGGTAGTCGATGGCCTTGAGCTTGAAGCGCAGCGTGTACTTGTCGAGCGCCACCATTCCCGGGATGGTCGCCTGATAGTCGAACTTCCCCGATTTCCTGGCGGCTTCGATCTGCTCGTCCAGCCCTTCGATATGGCCTTCGATCATGAACGCCCACGGCGACCGGTTCTTCGGATCGGCGAACCGCTTGAACGCGTAGATGTAATCCTCCGCGGTCAGCTCGCGACGCTGCCCGTGGAACGCCGCGTCAGGCGTGAAGTAGATGCCGCGCCGCAGATGGAAGAGATACGTGCGGCCGGCATCGAGAATCTCGGGCAGCGCTTCGGCGGTCTGCGGAACGATCTTCGCGGGACGCGCCAGGTAATCGTACGTCAGCAACCGCTCGAAGATCGCCTCGTTGACAACGTTCGAGTAGACGTCCGACACGCGCACCGGATCGAATCCGGTTTCGGCGGCGGGAAACGAAATGCGGAGGACTTTCGCGGGATCGGCCGCGCCGACGGACGCGGCCACCAGCAGCACGGCGATAGCGACCGCCGATCGCAGAACGTTACGCACGCACGCTCCAGGAATGAAAAAAGCGGCGTAATGTACCATTTCCAGTGTTGCTTTCCCCTCGACGACCCGCGGCGTTCAGACCGCGCGTAAACCGGAACGTTGCGAGCCCGGGCCTGTACCGATGATGCCCTTCCGGCGCCGCCGTACCCTCCCGTGACCAGGCCAGCGTTCTGGGACGACGCGATCGCGTCGCTCGCCGCCGTCGATTCCGTGCTCGCGGCGCTGATCGACCGCTACAGCGGATTGCATCTCACCCGCCGTGGCGACCCGTTCACCACGCTTGCGCGCGCAATCGTCGGCCAGCAGATTTCGGTCAAGGCGGCGCAGACGATCTGGGAGCGCCTGCTGAAAGCCTGTGCCGCCGGTCCCCGCGGACCGCTCGATCCGGCCCGCGTGCAGCGCAAACGCGTCGCGACGCTGCGCGCGTGCGGACTGTCGCTGAACAAGGCCGGGTACGTCCGCGACCTTGCAAGTCACTTCGTATCCGCGCGCCTCGACCCCGCCGCGTGGCCGGCGCTCGACGACGAGGCGCTGATCGCGGCGCTCGTCGACGTCAAGGGCATCGGCCGGTGGACGGCCGAGATGTTCCTGATCTTCCACGAGCTTCGCGCCGACGTCCTGCCCGTCGACGACATCGGGCTCGTCAAGGCGGTGGCGCTGCACTACCTCGAGGGCCGGCGTCCGGGCGGGCCCGAGCTGCGCGCAATCGCGGAGCGATGGCGTCCATACCGTAGCGTCGCGACGTGGTACCTGTGGCGCTCGCTGGACCCGATTCCCGTCGAATACTAGGGGCTGTTCAGCGGACGAGCGTCGCGGCCGCCCACGCGATGAGCACGAGCCCCGACGCGCGGCTCAGCCACGCGCCCGCCGGGGCGAGCTTCTCGGCCAGCACGAGCAGACTCAGCACCGCGATCCAGGCGAGGTTCATCACGCCGCCGACGAAGAGCAGCACCATCAGCGCCCAGCAACAGCCGACGCACCACGCGCCGTGCCGCAGGCCGATGGCGATCGCGCCGAGGTTACCGGGCCGGAAATGCCGTGTCAGGAACGCGACGGGACCGCGGCAATGCGCGAGGCACGATTGCTTCAGCGGTGTCAGCTGGTAGAGGCCGGCTGCCGCGAGCACCGCCGCCGACAGGACCGCGCTTTGTGACCACAGCATCATCGCCGACAGCAGTCCGCCCCCGACCAGCGCGTATTGCAGCCCGGTGGCGACGATGGCGAACCCCAGCCATGCCAGCAGGTAGCCGACGCCGACGAACAGCGTCGGCACCACGACCGCGACCGACGCCCCGCGCTGCGCGTTGCGCAGCACACGCGCGTACAGCATGGCCAGCGGCATGGCCCCCGGCGTCATCATCGCGATCATCATCACCCACCACATCGCCGTGACGGTCGCGATGCCAACGGGGTCCATCTCCATGCGGTCCAACGCGTCGCCGCGAACGTGCGGGAACAGCGTCAGCCGCGTCATCTCCAGCGCCGACATTCCCATCCCGGCACCGCGCCAGACATGGAACCACGCAAGGAGCGTCAGCGCGCCGAGCGCCGCGGCGATCAACGTGCGCTCCCGCTGCGGCGAACGTCCGATCACGTCGTTCCGGTTCCGTTCGCGCAATGGCCATCCACGCGTGAAGCCGCCCTAGGCGGCAGCGCGGTGGCGAATCACGCCGTGATTGTTGAGGTGCAGCCGCGCGAACTGGCCATAGGAGTCCTTGAGCTCGAGCGCGATGGAACCCTGCGAGCGGCTCGACGCCGACCCGATCTCGGCGAGCTCGTACTCGAACCCGTTCGGCAGATCGATTCGCGCGCGCTGCTCGGCGCCGGTCGTCGCGTTCCGGATGGGCCGACCCTCGAGCTCCAGCACACCCTCGACGACGGCCTTGCCGCGGCGCGCGTCCACGTCCACGTCGAATTCGATCGGCGTGAAGATCGGCTCGAACATCGTTTCACAAGTCAACGCGTAGACGGAGAACATCGTCGCAAACGGATCGGTGTCCTGCCCGGCCATGATCTTCAGCAGCGCTTCGCGTTGCGCGGGCGTGGCGGACGAATCGATGACCGGCTGGCACTGGCCCTTGCCTTCATGGACGGCACCCGGCCACTTAAAAACGAAAGCGAGCTTCATACCTTCGAGCGACACGTCGCCGTAATGACCACGGTCGATGACGATTGCCCCAATCGCCTCGCAGCACCCGTGCGTGGGCAGCGCATTGAACTGGCACGGGCATCCGTACGAGCAGTTGCAGTTGACGAGCTCGCGGCCTTGGATTTCCCAGGGTGTCATGTGTTGATCCTCCATCGTGTGGCGTCGCGCCCGCCGCGACTTGCTCAAAAGTCTAACGCTATTGGTCTCGCGATGGGAGGGCCCCTGCCCCGCGAATATTCGCGATCCATCGACAAACCCAGCGGACACGAGCGATCTAGCGCAGTTCGCCGTCGACGAGGTTCAGCGTGCGGTCGGTCTTCGCGGCGAGCTCGGCGTCGTGGGTGACGATGACGAGCGCGGTGCCAACGACGCGGTTGAGCTCGAGCATCAGCTCGAACACCGCATCGGCGGCACGCCGGTCGAGATTGCCCGTCGGCTCGTCGGCGAGCACGCAGCGGGG